>CBDUVK010000299.1:0-3767 GCA_965370645.1 uncultured bacterium | reverse complement strand
TACTATATTCCAGAATTTTTATATCTTCAGTAAAAAATATTCATATATCAGACACTTGAATTTCTAATTTACTAAACGTATGCGAACTCTAAATATTTTCACCTGATCAATTTCTATTAAAAGGTTCACACATCTCTAAAATCGGATTAAAAACTATTTTATATATCAAAATGAGGGGGAAAGGGAAAGCCGGAAGAAAGTGACGGTCTATTCTGATTCAATAATATGGACCTCTTCGTTCTCTTTTTTCATATTATATTTTTCGCGGGCAACTTCTTCGTTATACTCCGGATCATTTTTTAACCTATCTATTTCAGTTTCCAAATCCTTTTGCTGTTGGAGTAATTCTTCTTTTTGCTGTTGCATCTTATTTTTATCCAGGTGAAGGGAATAGAGTTTGAGAAGAGAGCGATTGCCCGAAAGAAAAACAAACAGAATAACCAGAACGATTATCCCAATAATCCAGCGCAGGACTTTTTTCCCTCTTCGAGGTTGCTGACGATATCTGCTGGTCTTACGCTTCCAGGCTGATGTCTTTTTTGGACTCATTTTTTAAAGCAATGGAATATTTCTATCCCCTCGCGGTTTAACATAATATAGTTTTATTAATTCATCCCGCACCTGCGGGACCACAAAGGTCACGCCAGTGGTCGGATCCGCCCTCTGGCGGACTCGAAGACACTAAGAATCAAAGAAATTAGAAGATTAAAGAAAAGTTGCAAATTTGAACTGTTCTAAAATCATACTCCTTATAAACCATTAATTTTTTATGACTTTGTGTTTTTGTGCCTTGGTGGTTTTGAATTATTCAGATTAGTTATCTTTTACGTAAAACCCGGGTTCCGAAAAACTGAGCTTCTTCAGCCAGCATGTCTTCTATCCTTAGCAGCTGGTTGTACTTGGCAATTCTGTCGCTGCGCGAAGCCGAGCCTGTTTTAATCTGACCTGCATTGACCGCTACTGCCACATCCGCAATCGTGCTATCCTCAGTTTCACCGGAGCGATGAGAGATTACCGTGGTGTATCCTGAACGATGAGCCATATCGATACAGTCCAGCGTTTCGGTAAGAGTGCCGATCTGGTTTAATTTGATCAGAATTGAATTGGCGATATGTTTATCAATGCCCATACGCAGTCTTTTTGTATTGGTGACATAGATATCATCACCGACCAGTTGAATTTTATTACCCAATTTTTCTGTGATAATTTTCCAGCCTTCCCAATCGTCCTCGGCCATGCCGTCCTCAATAGAAATTATAGGATACTTTTTCACCCATTTCACATAATAATCCGCCATCTTCTCGGGAGAGAGTTCCTTTTTCTCTGAGGCAAGTATGTATAATTTCCGCTTTTTGTCAAAAAATTCGCTGCTGGCAGGATCCAATGCCAGGTAGATATCCTTACCTGCAATGAAACCGGTTTTACTGATCGCTTCAAGAATCACCTCCACAGCTTCCTCATTCGATTTTAAATCAGGAGCAAATCCACCTTCGTCACCGACCGCAGTATTATATCCCTTTTTACCTAATACCTTCTTTAAAGAATGGAATACTTCCACTCCCATTCGCAATGCTTCCCGGAATGTGGGAGCACTCACCGGCATGACCATAAATTCCTGCAGGTCCACATTATTATCTGCATGTGTCCCGCCGTTCAGAATATTCATCATCGGCACCGGTAAAATTTTTGCATTCACACCACCCAGATATTGAAACAGGGGTAGGCCTAACGTCGCCGCTGCTGCCTTAGCCACTGCCAGCGATACACCCAGTATCGCATTGGCACCCAATTTCCCTTTATTCTCCGTTCCATCCAGGGCAATCATCATCTGGTCAATTCCAACCTGATCTGTAGCATCATACCCGATAATCTCTTCAGCAATAACTTCATTGACGTTATCTACAGCGTTCAGGACACCTTTACCATTATAGCGATTTTTATCACCATCCCTGAGTTCCACTGCTTCATGTTCCCCTGTAGATGCACCGGAAGGCACTGCAGCTGTTCCTACCTCACCGCTTTCCAACAGAACTTCCACTTCGACCGTCGGATTTCCGCGGCTATCCAGAATTTCCCGCGCCAGAACATCAATAATCTCGGTCATACTCTTCTCCTTCTGATAAATTCTTCATATATTAAATCAAAATTACATAAATATTATAACTTTTGCAAGACAGTAAAAAGCCCGAGGTTGTGAATTTTAATTTTTCCGATATCAGGTTCATCAATATTTAGAATGCCAAAATCAGGGTTAAAAAAATCGCTTCACTTCCTGAATAAATCTATCGATGTCCTCTTTCGTGATATCATATGAAGTCATCCAACGGACTTCTGAGGTTATCTCATTCCAAACGTAGAAGAAAAACTTTTTCTGCAGTTCAGGTATGATCTCTTTCGGGAAAATTGCAAATACTGCATTCGACTCTACAGGCTGGGTTAAACTGATTTGAGGAATTTCGCGGACTTTCTTTTCCAGATATTTAGCCATGCTATTCGCATGTCGGGCATTTCTCAACCACAAATCACCTTCTAACAACCCCAAAAACTGTGCGGAAATGAATCTCATCTTCGAGCCCAACTGCATCCCCTGTTTGCGAACATATTTAAAATTCCCGGAGAGGGCCGGATTAAAAAAGACCACCGCCTCACCAAACATCATTCCATTCTTGGTACCCCCAAAAGAGAGAATATCAACCCCTGCTTGAACGGTTAATTCCTTAAAACTACAATTGAGAGAAACTGCAGCATTGGCAATACGGGCCCCATCCATATGGAGATATAAATCGTGCTCGTGCGCCAGATCTGAAATTTCTTTTATTTCTTGAACCGAATACACAGTGCCCATTTCGGTGGCTTGGGTAATCGAAACAATTTTTGGTTGAGCATGGTGTTCAAATCCAAAGCCATGCAGATGAGATTTAATGCCTTCCCGGGAGAGTTTCCCATCGGGAGAAAGAACTGTCAGTAATTTACAGCCGGTATATTTTTCCGGAGCACCACATTCATCCACATGGAGATGAGCCAGATCCGAGCAGATAACAGCATTATAAGATTGAGTCATGGCATTAATACCCAGAACATTCGCAGCAGTACCGTTAAACACAAAATATACATCAATATCCTTACCGAAATGTTTTTTGAAAAGCTCAATCGCTTCTGGCGTATAAGGATCATCACCATACGATATCACGTGTCCGTAATTTACATCCTCCATTTTTTTAAAGATGTCCGGATGTACACCAGCATTGTTATCACTTGCAAAACCTCGAGGATTTTCCATAAACTGACCTGTTTTCTTTTAACCAAGATTATATTACTCAATAATAATATGCAGGATTGTATTCCACTAATTTTTTTTAAATTTTATTCACGTTGAAATAGCTGATTTAAAATGTTTAATTTTCACATTTAAGCAGATAGACACGATATGAGATATAAATAGGGTTCTTCACAATTATGAGTACTTTTAGTAATGGCAGAATTATATATGTCACCCCTATGGGGTTTTGAGAATATTGTGGATTTTTCATGCTATAAATATATCATCCCTAACGGGATTTTTAAACCTGTGCCGGTTTCCATTGTTAATACCAGGGAAACCTGGAACCAAAGAATTCAAATATGATTCATCATCATTTATGAACTGATCCCGGTAGGGATCAAATATTTTTAGCAATAATTCTCGCAAATGAATACAAACCCCGCTAGGGGTGACATATAATTCTTTTGGTCATGAAGATAGGTATCCATTATTGTGATGAACCATA
>CBDUVK010000298.1:0-3784 GCA_965370645.1 uncultured bacterium | reverse complement strand
TGAAAAGTTTATGCACTGTAATTTACATGCACTATCGCACGCATTCCTCTCAGATATAGAGAAAGCACCTTTAAGGGAACTTCTCATTGCTGGTTATGAACAAAAATCAAATTCCGGCCTATAATTTTACCATTTTAGTGTCAGCAACCAGTGTATATTTTTATAGATTTGAATAGCCCCGATTTTTAAATCGGGGTTCAAGATTGTTCAAAATTCCTTTTCGGGCACTTTAGTGCCCACATTTAGCATGGTTTATCAAAATTCTTATATATTACCTTATTCTGGTCGAATATAGTGATAGTTAAATCGACTTGTTTAGGAGAAACAAATGAGAAAATTTTCATTGAAGATTATCGGGCTTGCTGTCTTATTAACCGGGACAATTTTTTTTATGCTTGCCCAGGTTTCCAGCGAAGAGAGACCGTATGGTATGTATTCCAACATGGAAATCAGTGAGGAAACTGGCGATGTTTCGGGATTTGAGTTCTTTATTCTTCCCTCAAACGAAGGCGAATTTGTCGTATTTCAGAATGCTGAAGGATGGCCCAAGAAACCGATAGTCCTGAAGATAACACTGGGTGGAACCAAAGTGTCTGAGAATAATATGCTGCGCTTCAGTCATCCCGAAATGGGCCCCTTTGTTGGGAAAATTGAAGGGAAGCGACTAATTGGAGAATTCAGTGAGATGAGATATCATATAGAACTCACCAAAGGAAATAGTGTTTGGCAGCAATAGTATTTAGGAATTAGAGAGAAACAGGTAAAAGCAATATTATACGTTTTAACACCACCGGCTGTGTTTGAGTTACATTGACCGAAACCCGGGAAGGAAAACAGAAATGGAAAATAACATTTTTCTATCATATTCACTGGCACTCGTTCTGATTGTGATATGTATTCTTATCTTTTCTTTAACCTTTAATAAAAGAGACAGACTTGGGATTATCCTGATCTCAATATTTGGAATTTACATTGGATTTGGCGGCATCATTTGGTCAATATCATTTTTATTTCGGGATCAAGAAAGTTCTCAGGTCCTTGGTTTAATGTCAGCCTGGCTATTATTGGAAGTTGGTGCCCTGCAGCTAAGTCAAGTTATGAAGAAATTTAAAAAGGTTGAATAATAATCAATCTGAGGTAATTATGGGGGAGAGTCATAGAGCGTGAAACCGATCCAGGTATAAATTTTGCTACCCGAACTTTATTACATAAACGATTGATTATCAAAGAGATCGCGTCCGAATTGACTGGATAGGAGAAAGAACGGTTTTCAATCAAAAGATTATGTTAAGGAGATATCTATGCAATCCGATGCAAAAACTGTAGAACAATATATATCTGAACTGCCCGCCGGGCGCAAAGAAGCTATAAAACAAGTTCGCCGGACCATACTGGAAAATCTTCCCAGGGGATATGAAGAGGCGATGAATTGGGGAATGATTTCCTATGAGGTTCCATTAGTGACATATCCTGATACTTACAATAAAAAGCCGCTGATGTATGCAGCCTTGGCTTCACAGAAGAATCACATGGCGGTTTACCTCTCGGGGATATATATTAATGAAAAGGTGCGGCAGAATTTTGAAACGGCATATAAAGCTACCGGTAAGCGATTCGATGTTGGCAAATCATGTGTCCGCTTCCGCAAATTGGATGATCTCCCGCTGGAACTCATTGGAGAGGCGATTGCTTCGGTTAGCGTCGAAGAGTTTATGAAACGGACCAAAGAGGTTTATGCCAGGCGATAGCAGATCTTGCATAAGAATTTTGATCTCTCTGATTTTGAATTATTTTATCTGAAACAGGAAGTATCAGGGTTGTCTGTTTACCTGTTTTTCATGGTTTGGGCACCACTCAATATTACTTTAAAGGAGTAAATATGAAGTGGATCAAAGATATGAGCAATGATGATGTAAAAATACTCCGTCCCTATATAAAAAACATATATAACGGCCTAAAACCAATTTTGGAAAAATTCGATGTCAATAAACTGGATGATCGGAGTAAGATCGAGATTTTAAAACAGGATGATGAAGGGTCGTTACACATCGATTTAATTCCGCAGAATAAAGATGTTTTTGGACTCAATTTACATGCTTCAGCATCCCAGTGTATCCTGGGATATTGTTATTCAGAACAGTTGGAATGTCATAGCAATCCGGAGAAAAGTGCTGACTTTATAAAGGCAGAGATTTTGAGTGCATTTGAAAAATATTTAGATGGGGTCACGGTTATACAACACTACAATCAGAGGGGAAAATTATTTAAATCATTGAACTACTGGGGTATAGATACTGAAAACCAGAGCGACAAGTTTATCGGAACAAATGCCCTGTTGTTCGCTGGATTTTCAAATACAGCCCGCATTAAAAAAATTACCTATCACTTTAATAAATAATTCTGGAGTTTTTCTATTAGAATCGCTCTGATTTCAGACATACATGGAAATTTGACCGCCCTGGAGGAGGTATTGGACGATATTAGAAAGCAAAGAGCGGACGAAATCATCTGTTTGGGGGATGTGGCTACCCTTGGCCCGCAACCCGGAGAGGTGTTGCTCAAACTTCGGGAACTGAATTGTACTTGTATTCTCGGTAACCATGAAGAAGCATTGCTGGACATGGAGTCAGTCCTTGATTTTCAGATTGCCCCGCCCCTGATCCCTGCTCTGTACTGGTGTTTGGAACAATTGCAGGATGAGGATCTGGCATATCTGTCTGATTTCAAAAACAGCTATGAATTAAAACTTGAGGAAGAATACACCCTATTCTGTTATCACGGTTCACCTCGCTCAACGACCGATATCATGCTTTCAATAACACCGATGGCAGAATGCGCTCGAATGCTGGGTGATTTAAAA
This sequence comes from uncultured bacterium, assembly GCA_965370645.1. Classification (GTDB taxonomy): domain Bacteria; phylum Calditrichota; class Calditrichia; order RBG-13-44-9; family RBG-13-44-9; genus RQOF01. The sequence continues at coordinate 924 of CBDUVK010000298.1, read as the reverse complement.
AGTACTCTTCTGGCAGGCGGACATACCCATATTCAAATGAGGCGCCAGTATGAGAATAGCGTTTTAATAAATCCCGGCAGTGTGGGAAGCGCTTTTCCCCGGGTTTTTTCAAAAGGAGAGACGCCTTTCCTGCAACCCTGGGCTGAATATGCTGTTGTAAATTTTGGGAATAAGAATCTCGATATAGATATGCGCCAGATACCTTTCGATACCTCGGAACTGAAAGAGATTGTGGCAAAAACCGATATTCCTATAAAAGAATGGTGGCTCCAACAGTATGATTGATCCTGCCTGCAAGAGGATGACATGTTGTGCTTGGACAGGAAGGAGTTAAAAAAATTAAAAAACTTAAATTGCATTGTACCAGATAATGAAAAAGAAACATCTGGTTATTAAATCCCATCAACCTTCTTTTGATTACTATCTGAGCCTTAAGAAAGGTGAAATCTTAACCTACGAACGGAAGCCGACCGAATCTACCGGTTGGATCTGGGGTACCACGACTGGGGGTAAATCATGCTGGGTACCGGAAGCCTGGGTGAAAATTAAGGGCAAACAGTGTGAAATCATGCAAAACTACAGTTCAAAAGAACTGACAATTGAAATTGGCGAAATTATAGAGATGGATTTTATTGAGAGCGGGTGGGTCTGGATTAAAAATAGTAATGACGAGATGGGTTGGATTCCGGAAGATTGCCTTAAGTAAGCTTAATACTACCTTAGCTGCCTTTTAACTAGTCTGACTAATTCATCACGCTCACGAAGTGATCCCTATGGGAAAAGCCGCGAAGGACGCGAAGAACAAAAAAGTGCCACTCGTTACTCGCCACTGGTGGTTTACTTTACTTCGAATCTTAGATCTTCTAACAAGAGACGAGAAACGAGTACCCAGTAACTTATGCTTTTTCTTTGCGACTTAGCGCC
>CBDUVK010000297.1:0-3789 GCA_965370645.1 uncultured bacterium | reverse complement strand
GTTGCAGTAACTGCGAGAATCAATACTACAAATATTGTGGCAGAAGCTAATCTTAATTACAAAGCAGGTGGAACGATTACATATATGAAAATCCCAATGCAAATTGTTGGGAATCAGTACGTGGGTATGATTCCGGAAGAAGCGGTAACCTCTCGAGGACTTTCTTACTTCATCGAGGCTATCGATGAAAACGGTTTGGTTTCATATACCGATACTTTCTCAATTCGAATCAAGCTCGAAGGAGAAGGTATCATCCGAAATGAACCTCAACCTTCAGGAAGTGTGCAAAATAGTTATCGTCTGATTTCTATCCCGCTAGATCTGGATGATAAAAATCCTCCCGCTGTTCTGGATGATAATTTTGGTCCGTATGATAAAACGAAGTGGCGTTTATTTGAACCGCTGCCAGGTGGAGGTTTCAGAGAATATCCCAATGTTTCAGAGGTGAATCCTGGAAAGGCCTATTGGTTGATAGTCGCAAATCCAAATAAGGTTATCGACTCCGGCCCTGGGAAAACAATGAATATTGTTAATGTTTTTTCGTATGGATTATTGCCGGGTTGGAATTATATCGGTATCCCCTTTAATTTTAAGGTTCCACTTTCAGCACTATCGCTGGCCAATAACCAGATCCCTGATATTCGCAGCTATGAAGGAAATTGGTCTGTTATGGCAGATTCATTGAAACCATTCGCTGGATATGCTCTCTATACGGAAGAGCAAACCGATTTATATATCAATCCCAACTTTGCCGATTCTGCAGGGTCAGTGGCACCTAGCAAGAATTTTCCTGCTGATTACAGTTGGTACGTTAATATTGCTGCACGTTGTCAACAGGCAACGGATCTATATAATTATGCAGGTGTACATTCACAGGCTTCCGAAAAATGGGACATTTTTGACCGGCCGGAGGTACCACCCATGGGCGGGTATGTATCAGTTTCATTCCCACATCCGGAGTGGCAACGCACAAGTGAACAATATATGACGGACATTAAAGGGGAGTCCACCACGGGTAACATGTGGGAATTTTCTGTTAGGACAAATGTAAATGACCGGGTTCAGTTGACACTAGAAAAATCAAAAAATTTCCCAGAGGATAAGGAAATCTGGTTGATTGATATGAATTCAGATTTCTCTCTGAACCTAAAAACCTCCAATCAATATGAATATTATTCTTCGGGAAATCAGGCTAAGAGATCTTTTCAGTTAGCGGTGGGAAACCGCGAATTTATTGGAAGGTATCTGGACCCGGATAAAATTTTGCCATCCGCTTTTGAGTTATATCAGAATTATCCCAATCCATTTAATCCTGTAACCAAAATTAAATATGCCGTTCCCTTTGGCAAGACGAACAACATCATAAATACCTATAAAATTGAGTTGGTCATTTATGATGTCCTGGGACATAAAGTGAGAGAATTGGTAAGAGATGAAAAACCTGCCGGGTACTATGAGGTTGAGTTTGATGCCAGCCAGTTCGCCAGTGGTATATATGTTTACCGAATAATTGCTCGATCAGCGAACAGTGGGACCTTTGTAAAATCCCGAAAGTTGTTATATCTCAAATAGTGGATTGCCCAAAATTGTAAATTAATTCAGTCCACGGATTTCACCGATTTTCACGAATTAGTAAATTTAATATTTTTAATTATTTCGTGAATTTCGTGGACATTTTTTTGCAACCTGGGATTGTAGTATTGAGATGAATAAGAAAACGCCTGGTCATTCTGATCAGGCGTTTCTTTATCACCATGCAAAATCCTAAATCCTGAATCCTAAATCCTGATTTTAAAACCTGATCCCAACCGTCGCCGTAAGGGTCGGTACCACGCTGGATGCATTACCTGGTGCACCGAAAATCAGAATAATGGGCAGTTCCGCCCGGATATCGACATTTCCACTAAATTTATATCCCGCCCCAATGTTGAGAACAGATCCACCGGCAGTACCATCCTCGGATTGTTTACTTCCCCCACCCGGCAGTGGAGTACCAAGGCTCTCATCGTCCGGACTGGATTCTTCCCATTCCACACTAACGCCGGCCAAACCCAGTCCGACCAGAAAAAATGTCCCTGCACCATCTGGATCATAATTGATAAGATAGTTGGCCATAACGCCAAATACAGTCAGATCGGTTTTTTCAGTATAGGTGTTATAATCTGTGGTGGTCTCCTCGCTGCTGCTAATATACAGGACCGGACCAATCTCCCAATGGTTCTGGTTTGAAGGAAATAGATAGTTAATGGAACCCCCAAAAGCTATTCCACCGCTGATATCAGTCCCTACGCCACCACGGATACCCCAGGAACCGCTCGACTGTGCTGATACTACGCCTGCCATCATAAAGACAATACATGCCATGGAAATAATACTGAATAATTTCATTTCGAATCCTCCATTTAAATGCCCAGCTGATATCAAGATGATTTTGAAAGACCAGAGTAAACTGAGTAAAGAAAATCGTTGTCAAAATAAGTTATAAAAAATTGTATAAAAGAATGCGAGTGTCAACAGAGATGCAAAATTATTCAAGTAAACATCAAAATATTTTTGTCGGATATCTTAATTATTCTACATATAAGTCATTATAGAAAAACAGGACAAAAAGATCAAGAAATTTATCAATTTATTGAAGCAGGAAGGATTTTTATTAAACCAGGAATTAAATGCTTTTAATTAAAGAGTTGGCTGTACAGGACGATAATTTTAAATCGAAATCAAAAAGGCTAGATACCTTAATAATCAAGTCTTTTTGAGAGATACTCACTAATTAAATCTGGAGGTTAATATGTTTAGGAATGGTGTTTTGTTAGTTGTTATGATGGTCTTTAGTTTTCTGACTGTCGGACAAACACAACCGGCTAGCGGCTGGGGCATAGGTGTAGCTATTATTGATATGCAGCAAATTTTTGAGTATGGTAGTTCTGATGGAAATGCTTACAACAGTAGCATTGTTGTCCCTATTATTTTGTCAGAAGGATTCAGACTCGAACCCGAAGTTGGCTTTTATCGTGGTAAAAGCACTCAAGAATTGAGTGGAGATAAGATTGAAAACACTGCTACCCAGTACAGGTTTGGGGTGGGAATTTTTCCCCAGTCCATACTTGAATCCTCTACGCTCTATTATGGAGCCCGGGTTGGCTATCTGAGTTTAAATTTAAGAGAAGATGAAACATTCGGTGGTACAACGACAACCGATGAAGCCACCGCCTCCGGATTTTTCGTAGCTCCTGCGGTAGGTGGTGAATACTACTTTTCCAATAGTTTCTGTGTAGGAGCGGAGGCGCAGGTGCTGTATGCCAGTCTTTCTACTGATATCAAGGACTCCTCCGTCGAAATTAAAGATAGCTTGATTAGTACCCGCGGATTGGTTTTTGTTCGCTTCTTTTTCTAAAATTTGAAGATTTAATTTTTATACTTACTCTAAATGACCCGATCCCTAGGATCGGGTTTTTTTATGATACTTGCTTAACATTATCATTTGTTTTAAAGACCCAAGTTCATTAAATTATATGCCCATTTTGGCGCGTTCGTCTAGTGGTCTAGGACGCCGGCCTCTCACGCCGGTAGCACGGGTTCGACTCCCGTACGCGCTACGAGTTGTAAAGCCTTAAAGAACAACAAGGACAGCCTGATATAATATCAGGCTTTTTTGTTTCAAAGGGGTCATATTTGGACATTTTTGGACAAAAATTGCACCCGTTTTTGCACACTGTAAACAAATAAATCATGTAATATATACTTGGTGGATAATTATAGAATTAATGATAGTGGAGAGATGGTAAA
>CBDUVK010000296.1:0-3798 GCA_965370645.1 uncultured bacterium | reverse complement strand
CAAACTCTTTGCCAACGGTTCCCAGGTAGGCAGGATGGTCGGTTTGGTCTTCAAAATTGCTAATACTTTTTCAGGAAGATATTTTTTATGAATAATTAAAGTAAATACATATGCATCAAACCAGTTGTCGTACATGGTCCAGTATCCCTTATCTCCCAGGTCTGTTCCCCAGGAATTTTCCACCCGCCATTTCGATGGTTTCCCCTCAATGGTATCTGCCCCAATAAACGCCATAGCATGATTAGCAGCACTAATCCCATATTGAATTCGCTCGGCTTTACTCATCTGATATTCAATTCCGAACAGAGCATCATATTGATAAATACCCTCGGCCATTATTCCGATTTTTCTTTCCATCTGCCAGCCGACATCAGCTGCGAACCAGACCGGTTCATTATCTAATAGAGAATTAAGGGTATAAATTTTTACAGCCTCAATATCAAGATTGATAAAAGTCATGTCCGGTTCATCGGCCATATTTCTTCGAAATTTTACCTGGTAATATTTGTCAAACGGGTGAACCGGATGGTTAAATATGGTAACGTAATCCTTTAGGTTTATACCTATTACATCCTTATAAAACTCTTGAGGCGTGTATCGGTTATCTGTAATCTTATCATCCTTGTCTGAATAACGCCAATTGAATTGTTTGGGTGGCACCCCCAGATGATACGCCAAAATTTTATAGACTTCCTGAAGCATTTCAAATTTAGATTCTCGCAATTTTTTAACAGATAATCCCTTTGCCGATTGCTTTCTTAAGATGGAGGCATCTTGTAATGCCAGGTATTGAATGGTTTTGTTCATCATTTTCGATTTTTCACTATTTACTGTTTCTGGCATATTCTCTTTGGGGATAGCACCATATTTTTCAATCAAAGCGGTATAGTAGGTCCACCAACCGCCATCGCCAATCGGACTATCCAGTAAGGCCTGGAGTTCCCGATCATCAATCGGTTTATCCCGGGTTTCAATAATGGCTTCCAGGAAATAGTTAAATTTTTCAAGCTTATCCCAGAAAAACAGATAACTTTGGGAAAATTCGAATTCTGATAAATTATATTTTTTTAGCATGGCCGGCCTCAGAATATTCAGACCAGCGAACATCCAACAGCGACCTGTACTTTTTTGGTTTGTAATCCCTTTTGCATCAATTTTAACGTTGAAAAGCTCATTATGTTGATTTACCATTTCCCGGTTTAAGACCAGATTATTTATCTCATTATTGCTGATGGCGTTTTGCAGAGCCTTATCAGTTGCATCCATTTTTAATGATGTGCGAAGTTTTTCCAAACTTCGGGAATCGATGTCCCTGGCGGATTGACCCCACAGCGAAGAAAATCCGATGATGATCAAAAAGAGAATCGTGACAATACTAGGCAGATTTTTCATATGGTGCTCCTGGTTTGTAAAAATTATTATATTGTATCAAAATTACTAAATTTTCGTTTTTATGTGGGAGTAAATTAATTTAAAGAATTTTTAACAATCAAGAACTCTCAAAAATTTCATTGTAGATCAGGAAATATTCCGGAGTTAATCTTCAATTTAATAATTAAAAAAGAGTTGTATCCCGGCCAGCTAAAGTATTAGAATCTAAAGTTCATTAAATTATTATCACAGAAAGGATTAAAGAAATGAAAGAATTAGTGGTATTCACAGTGGTGGGTCTGGTAATATTCATGTTTTGTTCGACCAGAGATGAAAATCCATTTTTTAGCGAGTACAATACCCCTTTTCAAACACCCCCGTTTCATCTTATTAAGACAGTACATTATATGCCGGCATTTAAAGAAGGCATGAAACAACAAAGAGCTGAGATTAAACAGATTGTTAAAAACCCTCAAGTACCGACATTTGAAAATACCATCGAAGCGTTTGAAAGAAGCGATGCGCTGTTAACTAAAGTGGATAATGTTTTTGATAATATGCGCTCTGCTTTGACCAATGATGAACTTCAAATAATTGCCAAAGAAGTTGCCCCGCTGCTTTCCAAGCATTCAGATGATATTTTCCTGGATGAGGGATTATTCAAGCGTGTTAAAACTGTTTATGAAAATCGCGCTGAATTTAATCTGAATCAGGAACAAAAAATGTTATTGAAAGAAACGTATAAAGCATTTGTTCGGGGTGGAGCAAATTTACCGGAAGATAAGAAAGCGGAATTCAGAGAGATTAATAAGGAACTATCTCTGCTCTCCATTCAATTTGGAGAAAATGTTTTGGAAGAGGATAATGCCTTTGAGTTGCTTATTGAGGATGAAAATGACTTGGCCGGTCTAACTGAAGCGATAATAACTTCGGCTGCGGAAGCCGCCAATGAACGCGGTCATTCCGGTAAGTGGGTTATCACCTTGCATAAGCCCAGTTTTATGCCTTTCCTGCAATTTTCTGAAAAGCGCGAGCTGAGGGAAAAAGTATTCAAGGCCTATATTAATCGGGCAAATAATAGTAATGAATATGACAATAAAGAAATTTTAAAGAAAATGGTCGATCTGCGATTGAAACGTGCTAAACTATTGGGCTATGAAACCCATGCATCCTTTATTCTAGAAGAAAATATGGCCAAGAATTCAGAGAATGTGTATGGTCTACTTACTCAGATTTGGAAACCTGCCTTGAGAAAGGCCAAGAGAGAACGAGCTGCCCTACAAACCCTTATTGATGAGGAAGGTCACTCTTTTAAACTTCAACCCTGGGACTGGTGGTATTATGCTGAGAAGCTGAAAAAGCAAAAATATGATCTGGATGAAGAAATAATGAAACCATATTTTAAAATGCAAAATGTCCGGGAAGGCGCATTCATGGTGGCCAACAAACTATGGGGAATAACATTTGAGGAACGTACCGATATTCCGGTTTATCATTCGGACGTGAAAGTATTTGAAGTGAAGGAAGCGGACGGTACCCACATCGGAATTTATTTTACGGACTATTTTCCGCGAGCCAGCAAGCGTGGTGGTGCCTGGATGAGTTCGTACCGTAAACAGTACCGCCTGGATGACCGGAATTTTACCCCCATCATCACTAATGTGGGCAATTTTACCAAACCGATCGGTGAAGTTCCTTCGTTACTGCGCTGGGAGGAAGTGGAAACGCTCTTCCATGAATTTGGTCATGCGCTGCATGGATTACTTTCCGACCGAACCTATCAAAGTTTGACCGGTACCTCGGTGCCCAGAGATTTTGTTGAATTACCATCACAAATTATGGAAAACTGGGCTTCGGAACCGCAGGTTTTGAAGATGTATGCCCGGCATTATCAAACCGATGAGCCTATTCCGGATGAATTAATTCAAAAAATTCAAAATACCTCAAAATTCAATCAGGGCTTTGTTAATGTAGAAAAAGTTTCGGCGGCCTTTCTGGATATGGATTGGCACACCCTTACGGAGCCTACTGATCAAAAAGTATTGGAATTTGAAGAAAATTCATTGAATAAAATCGGTTTGATTCCGGAAATTGTGGTGCGTTACCGAAGTCCAAATTTCCGTCATATTTTTGCAGGCGGGTATTCGGCGGGATATTACAGTTATATGTGGGCCGAAGTACTTGATGCTGATGCTTTCCAGGCATTTAAGGAAAATGGCATATTCGATCGTGAAACGGGTAACGCTTACCGAATAAGTATTCTGGCCGCGGGTGGTACAGAGGATCCTATGGTGCTATACCGGCGCTTCCGGGGCAAAGATCCCAGTGTGCAACCCCTGTTAGATCGGAGAGGACTTAATTAATCCGGGATACATTTGTGAAAAGCCGGAGCCGGAGATGCGTTTGTTGTCATTTCCGGCTCTTTTT
>CBDUVK010000295.1:0-3800 GCA_965370645.1 uncultured bacterium | reverse complement strand
TAGGCCTGCCTGCTGCAGGCAGGGGTGACATATATAGTTCTGCCATCCCTAAAAGTACTCATTATTGTGATGAACCATATTTTTGGATTTAATTGTAATATTTTTTTTACTTTAAATAGTATCAGTTCCTGGAATTCAATTTTAGTCATGAATAGGTTTTTTTTTATGGCGAAAAAAAACAGCTCGATCTATTTGATGACGAGATGAACTTGAAATACCTTAAAATTGTTTTACAAGATGTTGATTTCCAAAGTTCGGATTATTGGGAATATTGTGATAACTGTGGAGAAAAGCTTATCTCCCGCAAATGCGAATTAATATGCCCTAAGTGTGGATTTTTCCACAGTTGTTCCGAACCTTAATTCATAAACCATATAAGAAAGAAGAAATGATGTCTCTTTATGATAAACATGTTTTCATATGTGAAAATAAGCGGGATGATACGGATGTCCGTGGTTCTTGCAATCAGAAGGGTAGTGTAAATTTTCGGGAAATCTTTAAGAACGAGATTCAACAGAAAGGTCTTAAGACCAAGATCAGGGTCAATAGAGCCGGATGCCTGGGTAGCTGCAAGCAGGGAATTTCGATGGTTATTTATCCACAGGGAATTTGGTATGGAAAAGTAACAATTGCAGATATACCTGAAATTATTGAAAAAACTCTGCTGAAGGGTGAAATTATTCAACGATTACTTATGCCTTTCATGAAAAAAGGATCCTGAATCAAAATCACCGCTGTCCCGGAAAAAATCTTTTTCTGAACAAAGCAGTGTAAATTTTATATAAAGCTATTAATATCAAAGAATTACGGATAATAATCATTCGCGATGACTGTTTCAGCTTTTTGCTTTAAGTTGATTTTTTTATTATATTTATTATCTGCGAATTTAGATAGATTCGGGTCAGTTAAGCCATATACATATAAATTTTACGATATAATCCTAAACTGAATTTAAGTATCTGGTATTTTTATTATTCTGAAATGGATATGAAATATAATTATTGTATGATAATTGAATATGATGGGACCCGTTATCATGGCTGGCAGAGTCAAAACAACGCTATAGCGATACAAAATCTGGTGGAAGCGTCAATTCATAAACTAACAGAGGAGAAGATCAGGATAACGGGATCGGGTCGTACAGATACGGGTGTCCATGCCAGAGGACAGGTTGCTAGCTTCTTATTAAATAAAAAGTGGTCACTGCATAATTTACGTAAAGGCCTGAATGCCTTTCTGCCGGAAGACATTGTTGTCAAAGAGGTTAAGGAAGTGCCCGCTGGATTTAATGCCCGGTTTGATGCAAAAAAAAGAATTTATCAGTATTATATTTACCCGGGCGAAACGGCAATACACCGTGGTCACTGTTGGCAAATGTTTTACAAACTTAATAAATCCGTATTGTTCAATCTTGGTTCAGTGGTGAAGGGAGTTTATGATTTTTCCTCATTCTCAAGACTGGAAACACAGACTTCTTCAAAAATGTGCCAGGTATTTGATTCAGCATGGAGCGAAGAGCATGATTTTCTGATTTACCGCATTGAGGCAAATCGATTTTTACGGGGAATGGTTAGAACCATTGTCGGTACCATGATTGATGTAGCACGTGGTCGGTTCTCAGCAGAACAATTTGAGCAGATATTTTTAGCCCGGGACCGGAATAAGGCTGGTCAAACTGCACCGGCACAGGGGCTCTTTTTAGAGGAAGTTCTATATGAGTAGAAGTTGTATCATGAAAAATTTTTCGGTTGGCTTACTGTCGGTTGGGCTGCTGGCAGCAATCCTGATTGTTTGTCAGAGACCATCAAATTCTTCCTCAGAGGGGGGAGATACTCTTTTAATTACCGATGCCGGAGCACCGGCAAATGAAGAGGATCGTACAAGTCTGAATGAGCAGATTTCTGAATCCAGACAAAGTGCTATCACACGTGCGGTTAAAGAGGTTAGCCCGGCTGTGGTAGGGATTAATGTTCTTGAAATGAAAGAGATCAGACAGAGATCCCCCTTTTATAATGATCCACGCTGGCAGCATTTTTTTTCCGAACTGTTCCGGGATAGGGTATATCGACAACCTGTACGGAGTCTGGGAAGTGGTTTCGTCATTTCCTCAGACGGATATATCTTAACCAACGACCATGTTGCAGGAGAGGGGATCGAGATTGTGGTGACTCTCCCGGGTGGTGAACGGCACAATGCGGAAATAATCGGAACAGATCGGGTGTCAGATATTACACTTCTCAAAATTGATGGGCGCGATATGCTTTTTATCAAATTTGGGGATTCTGACGATATCATGGTTGGTGAATGGGTGATCGCAGTGGGGAATCCCTTTGGACTGTTTGAACTAAATAATCAGCCATCTGTCACTGTTGGAGTGGTCAGTGCGCTGCACCGGGATTGGGGAAAGGATCGTGAATCGGGGCGGGTTTATCTTGATATGGTTCAAACCGATGCTGCAATTAATAATGGAAATAGTGGTGGCCCACTGGTGAATTCATCAGGGCAGGTCATCGGTATGAACACCTTTATCTATACCGGAAGCGCCTATGAGCATGGATCTGTAGGCTTAGGTTTTGCCATCCCCATTAATCGGATTAATAAAATTATTAATTTGATTAAAGAGGGGGGAAGTGTCAACCGGGAAATCTGGTGGGGTTTTAAGGTGCGGGATCTTAATTCTATGATAATTAAAGACTTGGGATTAAAAATTAAACAGGGTGTCATTGTAACATCTGTGGTTGAAAATAGCTCTGGCGGTGAGGCGGGTCTTCAAACAGAAGATGTGATTGTACGCGTTGCAGAGCGTAAGATTACCACTGTGGATAGAATGATCGGATTTCTGGAGGATATGGATTTACTGGTGGGGGATAAGCTTGATTTCCATATCATACGAGATGGAGAAAATATGAAAATTACGACAAATCTGAAAAGTAAAAAGTGAGTGTAGAATGATTCAAAGATATGCCTTGCCTGAAATAAGTCGTATTTGGGAGGATGAAAACAGGTTTAAGATCTGGTTGGAGATTGAAATACTGGCATGCGAAGCTCAGGCCAAGTTAGGGATTATCCCCAAGGAGGTTGTGCCGGAAATTCGCAGCAAGGCAAAGTTTGAAGTAAAACGTATCCTGGAAATTGAAGATGAAGTTCAGCATGATGTGATCGCGTTCCTCACGAATGTGGCTGAATACGTGGGTCCCAATGCCCGATATATACATTTCGGAATGACCTCTTCGGATATTTTGGATACCACGCTTGCAGTTCAGATGGCACAGGCAGCTAAATTAATTCTGACTAAATTGGAGACATTGAAGAAAATCCTTTCACAAAAGGCAGTCCTATATAAAGATACGATTTGTGTGGGCAGAACACATGGAATACATGCAGAACCGCTAACATTCGGTTTGAAATTGGCTCTCTGGTACAGTGAAACAGGGCGGAACATAGAGCGTTTAAAAAATGCAATTAAAATAATTTCAGTGGGACAGATATCCGGTGCCGTGGGAACATATGACCACCTGGATCCCTCGGTAGAAGAATATGTGTGTAAAAAGTTGAATTTAAATCCGGCACCTATTTCAACTCAGATCATTCAACGGGATCGGCATGCAGATTATCTCAATACACTTTCCCTGATAGGGGCAGGATTGGAGAAAATCGCAGTTGAGATACGTCATCTCCAAAAAACTGAAGTTCTGGAGGTTGAGGAACCCTTCGGCAAGGGCCAAAAAGGTTCCTCTGCAATGCCGCACAAGAAAAATCCCATTATTTGTGAACGGATTAGCGGGATGGCGAGACTGATG
>CBDUVK010000294.1:0-3828 GCA_965370645.1 uncultured bacterium | reverse complement strand
GTTTCCGGTTGCGTTAAATCTACCCCGGCTCTCTTCAACTGATTCATGGGATAATCATTGCCTCCTGATTTCAAGAGGTCGAGATAACGTTCTGTGGCCGCCTTTTTCTCTTTTTTAGATCCTTCGGTCATCTGATCATAAATTTGAGCAGATGAGGCAAAACAGGTCGCGTATTGATAAACATAAAAGGGAGTTCGGTAAATATGGGGTATCCGCGTCCATACGTAGTGATACAGTTCATCCACCTCCACCGCATCGCCGTAGTAAATACTGTCCAATTCAGCGGTAATCTCTTTTAATTTACTGGTGGTAATAGGCAGACCCTGTTCCGCTAAACGATGAACCTGCCATTCAAAGTCGGCCAGCATGGTTTGAAAATAGAATGTTCCGGTGATATTGGAAATGGCCTGCTGAATGAGAGCAACCCGCTCTTTGGGATCTTTGGTTTTCGACAGCATATAATCAAGCAGCAACCTTTCATTCAGGGTTGAGGCCACTTCAGCTACAAATATGGTATAGTCATGGGTGGCAAAAGGTTGATTTTCACTGGCCAGGATAGTATGGATAGTATGACCAAGCTCGTGGGCGAGCGTAAACACCTCACCCATGGTCTCATTGTAATTCATCAACATATAGGGATGTACGCCATAGACATTGGAGGAATAGGCTCCCGAACGCTTCCCGGGAGTTTCAAATACATCGATCCACCCCTCTGCCAGAGCGGTTTTCATTTTTGTACCATACTCTTTCCCAAGCGGTTTTATACAGGCACCTACATACTTTTTTGCCTCTTCATAAGGATACAATTTATCAAAATCTACAATGGGAATGGAACCATCATACAGGTGATACTCTTCCAATTCCAGAATCTGTTTGCGAAGTTTCAGATATTTTTGCAGCGGGGCGGTATTATTTCGCACGGTATTAACCAGATTTTCGTAAACCGTAACCGGAATGTTATTATCTTCCAGGGTTGCTTCCAGGCAGGAATTGTAATTTCTGGCCCGGGCCTCTGCCCAATCTCGCTGGCATACCCCATTATAGATGGCAGCATAGGTATTCTTGTTTTTCTCGAACAGACTATAGTAAGCCTCAAAAGCGGTTCTCCTGTCATCCTGATTCCGGTTGGTCGCTAAAGTCTTATAATAGTTTCCATGGGTTACCTGTATCTCCTCGCCATCAGAGAGAGTAACCATGGGAAATTCTATGTCGGAAGTACCTAATTCCACAAAAATAGAAGCAGGACTTCGTTTAAGCTGTGAGAAATAGGATAGGAGTTTCTCTTTATCCTCATCCAATACATGGGCCTGTTGCCGGTACAAGTCTTCGATGCTGAATCGGTAAGGCGTCAATTCTGGTGTATCATCCAGCCATTTTGCCATGGTTTCCCAAGGAATTTGTAGCATTTCCGGATGAATCCAGGCAGTGGCAGTTTGGAATTTTGCAAAAAGAAGTTGGACCTGTTTTACTTTGCCCGATATTTCCTGATTACGGGTATCGAGATCCCACTGAAAACGGGGATACTGATAAACCCGGTAAATGAGAATATTGATATCCTCATCCAATTTGAGAGCACGGAATAACTGATCAGGTCCCTGGGCAAGGGTTCCTTTAAATACCACCATTGAATCCATCAACATTTCAAGTTGGGCCAGACCATTTTGCCAGCTTTCCCAATCGGGATAGATATCGCTGACCTTCCATTTGTACTGGGGATCGATTTCCTCTCTTGTTTTTGGGAGATCCGCAATCGCAACCGACTGAAATGTCAATAGAATGAAGAGAAATAGTGAGATTTGCTTAAGGATCTTCATACGCATTTCCTTCTATTTTTTTTAATTGCTTGGACTTATCTATGATTATAACGAATTATATTAAAAAAGTTACATAATATTTACAAACAGATTTAATACCATAAATTTATAGTTTTAAATGTCCCTGATCCCTATACCGAAACAAAAAATAATGCTAATTCAATAATATTTCTTGCTTCATATCAATTATTATCCTAAATTAGCGCCGCAAAATAACGCAGCATCATTTTTGTTCCGGTGTTGAATTGTAAATACCGCGCGGTGAATACATTTTAACATCCAAAAAATTTTGTTGTATAAGTATAATCATTAGTATGAGGTTTTCACGTGGAAAAAGGTGTAGTGAAGTGGTTTAATGGTTCCAAGGGCTTCGGATTTATCAGCCGTGAAGAGGGTGACGACGTATTTGTTCATTATTCTGCAATTGAGGATAATGGCGGTTATCGTACACTCGAAGAGGGTGATAATGTGGAATTTGAAGTTGTCGAAGGTCCCAAAGGTTTGCAGGCAAAGTCTGTAAAAAAGGCCTAAACCACACCCGAACAAAATGAAACCCCGGTCATCAGATCGGGGTTTTTTTATAGTTAAAAAAAATCTATTTTACCCTCATACACGCTCGTATTATTTTGAATTTTTTATTAATTCTATTTGTGATTTAGGTCTTAACCCAAATTCAACAATTGAGATAAATTTATCATAGTTGAATCGCCAAACAGGCTGAGATTATTTTTGCGGTTCAATTGAAATACATAAGTCTGAAAATCAAGGGTCGGACTATTGCGCCCCTCAAAGCACGGAAGCTAGATTGACGTTGATTCGCCACCGAGGGGGGCAATAGTCCGATCTGTTTTTTTGGCGAAAATTCCCTGCCACACTATTTCTACACTGATAAAACTAATATATCAGAAAAGACCATTATTCTATTGAATTTATAATCCCCTGGTTCTAACTTTACTGACCAACATAAAAATGGATAAAAAATGGCAAATATTAAAAAGCATAAGGGGATTATCGCCATCTTAACCGGCGGGGGTGATGTTCCTGGCTTAAATCCTGCCATCAGGGCGGTAACGATTCGCGCTATTCGCGAGGGATATCAAGTGATTGGTATCCGCCGTGGTTGGGCTGGACTAGTGGAGATGGTGCGGGATAAAAAGGTGGACAACAGCACTAATTATGAGATACTGACTGAAGAAATAGTGAATAAATCAGGACGCACAGGTGGCACCTTTCTGCATTCCTCCCGAACCCGGCCCAGCCGCGTTCCCAAGGTCAATCTTCCGGCACATCTCAAAAACAGTTACACAGATGAAATCAATGACCTGACCCCGGAGGTTATTAAGAACCTCGATTACCTTGGTGTCGATTACCTGATCCCCATGGGGGGTGATGACACCCTCAGCTTTGCGGTAAATTTGTTTCAGAAAGGTGTGAAAGTCGTTGCCATTCCAAAAACCATGGATAATGATGTTCCCGGTACAGATTACTGTATTGGTTTTAGCACCTGCGTTACCCGCACCATTATGCTAACCAATAGTTTAAGAACTTCAGCAGGCTCTCATGAAAGATTTTTAGTTATTGAGGTATTCGGTCGCTATGCCGGATTTACCGCCATGCTACCCACCATGGCCGGGGCTGCCAACCGCTGTGTGATCCCGGAGCATAAAATTAATATCGAGCATTTAACACAATTGCTGGTTCAGGATCGTTTTAAAAATCCCAGCCGCTACTCAATCTTGCTTATATCCGAGGGTGCCATGTTTGAAGGAGGAGAGATGATGTTCGAAGACGCCGAGAAAGATGCCTATGGCCACGCCAAACTCGGGGGAATCAGCGACTTGATCTCTGTAAAATTGAAAGAGCTCTCCCCGGAGTACAACAAAGGTCAGCGCATCAATGTGATTAAGCAAAAGCTAGGATACCTGGTGCGATGCGGCGATCCTGATGCCATTGATTCCATCGTACCCATGGCCTACGGTAATTTAGCATTGGATCTGATTTTAAAAGGAATTCA
>CBDUVK010000293.1:0-3857 GCA_965370645.1 uncultured bacterium | reverse complement strand
CGAATTCAGTGGATTCTGGAAGAAATAAAGTTGGAAAATGACCCTAATCTGTTTGATCCGGAATCTGCGGTTAGAATAGGGAAACAATTGGGAGTCCATAGTGTATTACTTGGCAGTTTCATCAAGTTTAAGAAGGACCTGTGGTTGGGCGCTCGGCTGGTTAAAGTGGAAACCAGTGAAATATTAATGACGGAAGAGGTTAAGGGAAAAGCGGATAAATTTTTTGATTTGAGTGAACAACTGGCCTCTAAAATAGCGAAGGAAATTAATATTGAGCTTTCCCCGACGGATATTGGATCGGCTACTGAGACCAGCTCTTTGAATGCAATGATGGCCTACTCAGAAGGTTTGGCTCTCCTGGAAAAAGGCGATTATAAGGGTGCCTACCAAAAATTTCAGGAAGCACTCAAATATGACCCCGATTATAAAAAGGCCCACTATAAAGCCAAGAGTATCGAGCCTTTTATCAGTTGATTGTCTGGAAAAATTCAGTTTGTGTGAGTTATGATTTGTTTAACGGGAGAACATATTAATGTTCAAAATAATCTTGTTCTGCTTAACTTTAATTTTTTTAAGTCTGGCCGGCTGTACTGCTCTGAAATTCCAGGAAGATCTTACAGACTATACGAATGATGTCAGTCAATTAGAAGCTCAACTAAAAAAAGATGCAAACAATGCCAGGGTTTTGAGAGATCTTGGCATTATTTATTTTAAAACCGCACATTATGACACAGCACGGCACTATCTCAAATTAGCATTTGAGATAGATCAGGAAGATCCCAAGACGATATTTTACAACGGATTAAGTCTCGAATTTGATCGGAAAGATGGTCAAGCTCTAAGATTTTATGAAAAATATCCTGAGGTTTCCAGACTATCACCTTATAGAAACTTGCTCGCATCCCGCTATGTTTTTTTAAGCCGTCAAATGCTAAGAGAAGAGATGCGGAAGTTAGTTGAGCAGGAATCTGAACAGACCGACATTCCGCTCAACGAAAATGCCCTGGCTGTATTTCCTTTCATTTACTCTGGTCAGAATACGAAGTATGCACCTCTGGGGAAGGGATTAACAGAAATGATCATGATTGATCTGGGGAAAATAGCTGAACTTCAACTGGTCGAAAGGGTTAGATTGCAAGCACTCCTGGATGAATTGACTTTGGTAAGGACAAATTATGTTGATCCTACGGATGCACCGCGTCTGGGGAAGCTATTGGGTGCTGGTCAGATTATTGGGGGTAGTTTTAACGTTTTTGAAAATGAAGAGACCCGGCTGGATGCCACCTATTGGGATATTTACCATCAAAAAACACCGGTATCAACCGGAAGCTCCGACGTACTGACAAATTTCTTTCAAATGGAAAAAAATATTGTATTTCAAATTATTGACGGAATGGACTTACAGTTGACCCAGGAACAGCGGGAAGATATTAGTTTCCTTCCTACTCGGAATTTAGAGGCGTTCATGCAATATTCTCTGGGATTGGAATTTGAGGATCGTGGCAATATGGAGGAAGCTCATAATTATTTCAATAATGCT
Organism: uncultured bacterium; assembly: GCA_965370645.1. Classification (GTDB taxonomy): domain Bacteria; phylum Calditrichota; class Calditrichia; order RBG-13-44-9; family RBG-13-44-9; genus RQOF01. The sequence continues at coordinate 2,317 of CBDUVK010000293.1, read as the reverse complement.
GGTCAACTAGATGATGATTTTTCTCTTGCCAAAGAAAAAGCCAGTCTGATGAGAACCCTTGAAGGGTCATCTGCCTCAAAAGAACAGGCAGCAGTTGCAGTGGAAAAAATAGAAAAAGATCTGACTTCCCTCCCGGAGAAAGATACTGCTGATCTGGTGAATGATCGCCTTTCAAAACTGGGCAGCAATATAAATTCAAATTTTGTCCCCGGCGAAGATAAAACTTATCCCGCTGAAGAGGCAGATAATTCTGGTGTCGGCGCCGAGTTGCCGCTGCCTCCACCACCACCAAATTAATGGAAAAAAGTAAATCAAAATGGAAGATTTCATAAATTCAGCTTCATAAAACTAAAAAAATAAAATTAAATGATTATTACTTTAGCTCCGAAATTGAGTGAACTGTCGGTACATTGCGAGACATGGATGTCGCGGCAATCTCCGTATTCCCTGTTAGTTCCCAGGGAAGGATAGTATTACATGAAACTTAAGGAGATTGCTTCGTCGTTTTCACTCCTCGCAATGACACTCATTTTATTATCATGCAATAATTATAAAAAATCAATGATTTAACACGAATTTTTTCACAGGCAAAGGAATTATCGTCTAAAATTATTCGTAAATTTATTCGTATCGGTATGATAAAATCAAAAATATTGATTAAAACTTTGTCTATTATAATTTTGTCTGTGTCTCTGTGTTATGGAATGACCGGACATTTCTCAAGATACACCCTGGTATCTCCCATGATTCAATCCTGGAGAGTGCAGGCAAATCCCGATTTTTCCCAATTTAGTACCCTGGTTTATGTCCAAACGCCGCTTAAACCTGATGTTTCTCTAACTCTCCGTATTGCGCAGGCGAATATTGGCGGCCAGGTTGCGAAACTGAACGGTATCACAGATTTACAATCAATAGTCAGTTATTATCTGCGAGGTTCAAATACCACCTTAAATTTTGGACTTAACCTGCCAAGTGGTACCAAAAATCTCGGCCAGGAACAATTCTCCACATCTTCCATTATAAGTAGAAATGTATTCAGTTTACAGGTTCCAAATTTTAGCCAGGGCTTAAATATTTCAGCAGGGGCGACTCGCGTTTTTATTGTTTCCGAAAAGATAGTACTGGGAATTGGCGCTTCGTACATGATTAAGGGGAGATATAAACCTCTGGAAATCCTGGATGATTATGATCCCGGTAATGAGTTTTTAATTAATTTGGGTGCTGATTACCGTTTAAACTCTTCGTCCAGTATAAGTAGTGATCTCATTTTAAATTGGTACGGAACTGATAAGCTTGCTGGGGAGAAGATATTTAGTCCGGGTAATAAAATCGCATTATCAACACGATACCGAAAGTATTTACGGTTTGATGATCTCTCCATCCATATGCTTATTCGCTTACGAGGGAAAAGTGATCTGATAATCGATGAAAATTTTGTAACTGAAGACCAGAAGTCCCTCCCGAATCAGTTAGAGTTTTATGGAAGATATTCAAGATATTTCAATCGCAGATTAACCCTGGTATACCTGGCAGAAATGCGCTTTCACCAGGTAACACCAAATCCCTATTCGGGTGTAAGACTGTTTGGTTTGGGATTTCAGCCCAGAACCAAAATTTCACCCCGTGTGTATCTGTTTGGTTCATTAAGATACCGCTTCGGACAGATCAAAAATGGATATAGAATTCGTGGTTATGAAATTGGGATTGGAGCGGAATTTGGATTTTAAATTACACAATTAGGGAAAATTAAATATGTTGGTCGTCAATGATGAGTAGTCAGTTGCAGGTTTTGTATTCTTTGACCAAAGAACTGTTTAATTTTATTAATTCATCAAACCTCGCGCAAAGCTTAAAATCCGGCATTTGACGGGCGCAAAAAACTTGAATCTGAATTATCTTCATTAGTCCACGGATTACACTGATTTTCACAAATTGTACTTTCATTCAATATCACAAAAATACAATGAAAAGATTCGTGTTAATTCGTGAAATTCGTGGATAAAATATTTTACGTTCTTTGCGTCCATTAGTGGCCGGATCATGATCTTTGCGTGATCAATTATTCGGATTAAGAATTAATAATATCAACGAGTTGGATTATGCAATTTGAAATACTAAAAAAAATCACAACATTTATATTAGCGGTTTTAATGATTTTCTCGAGTCATGCCATTTCTCAAATATTTAATCCTTCCAATGATTCGCTCCATAGTGTATTGGATGGTTCCGCAGAGTGGGGGGATTATGACAATGATGGGGATTTGGATATTTTAGTAGCTGGAAGTGGTGCATTAAAAATATTCCGGAATGATAATTT
>CBDUVK010000292.1:0-3862 GCA_965370645.1 uncultured bacterium | reverse complement strand
GCCAAGATATCTCAGACCATTTTGCGTGTTGAGGAACGGACGGTTTTATATACGATTTCGATTTTAGTTCAATTTATAGTGAGTGTGATCCTTAACATTTATTTTGTAGCGATTCTTAAATTGGGAGTGGAAGGCGTATTATTAGCCTACGTAATCAGCAGCGGAGTATTGTTTTTAATACTGTTTCCCTTCTTAGTCAGCAGATCACGCTTAAAATTTGACATTCCGGTGCTTCGGGAAATGATGATTTTCAGTTATCCTTTTATTTTAACGGCCATCAGCGCGACCATATTACAGATGGGCGATCGCTATCTATTAACCAAATTTTCTTCTTTAACGGAAGTGGGCTTATACTCACTGGGGTACAAATTTAGTAATGTGCTCAAAATATTCATTATCGATTCCTTCTTATTAGGTTTTCCTATTATCGGTTGGCAAGTGGTTAAAAATAATGAGAAGCCTCGTGAATTTTTTTCTAAAATATTCACTTATTTTATCTTTGCTTTAATATGGATCAGTCTCGTTATCTCGGTTTATGCGAAGGGTATCATCCATCTGGTAGCACTTAATAAAAGTTACTGGGATTCATATTTGGTAATTCCCTATCTGTTGGTTGGGGTAATTATGTTGGGATGGGCTTATTTTTCATTTTTCATCTTACAAATTCCGAAAAAAACCAAACATATTTCAGTAATATTAACTATTGCGGCAGTAGCTAATATAGGAATCAATTTGTTATTAATTCCGAAGTATGGAATGATGGGAGCTGCCTATAGCAGAATTATATCGAATTTTATTGCAATGGTTCTGGCTTATATTCTCGCGCAGAAATACTATGAGATTAAATATGAGTTTAAAAGACTTCCGGTGTTATTTGTTATTGCTTTAGTTCTCTATATTGTTTCGGGACTATTTGATCCGTTAGCACTTATATATCGTATTACTTTTAAAGGACTTCTGATTTTAGCTTTTCCACTCTTGCTCTATTTCTTAAAATTCTACGATGCAGAAGAGCTAAAAAATCTCAAAAGATTAATCTTTAAAAGATAGAATACGGAATGATTTTTTGAGACTTTTTCTTTCCATATTGTTCACAGCCGGTTCATTTTTTTTAGTGCCCGGTATTTATACCAGTACATCTTTAGAATACTACCTAAACGTGAATATTCTTTCCAGCGATCTGAATACTCAAGAAACATTTTTTTGCCGCTGAGTCGATGCATTAAATCTAATTGTATAATGTGCAGATGATGATAACCAATTGTTGCGGGATCTATTTCTGGGTGAAAATCTGCCTCGCACAGTGAGTATTTGCTCCAGTATCCCATATCATATCTGGGAAGAATATTTTGCAGGGTAGAAAGACCCTTCTCAAATATTTCAGAGGCCAGTGAGTGTTCCGGAAAAACCCTCAGATAGTCATAAATACCGCAAAGGGAGAAGATCATTCCGTTAAGAACCAGTACAGGTATTTCCGGAGATGGATATTCTTCATAAAAAGGTCCTTCAGGTAAAAAGGTGGTAATTCCTCCTTCTTGTACTGAGTGCTGAAATAGCAGCAACGACTTTTCGGACACCTTTTGATACTCCGGTTTACCTGTGAGTTGATATGCCCTGAGTAAAATGTTGATGGCCCTGGCTTGCGAGAAGGCAGATCTCCAGGGCGCTTTGATATGATAAGCAGGCTTATCGACATCAGTAAGCCAGTAACTTCCCAGCCTTTGATCATCGATTCGATTTTGGTGAAACCAATCTGCAATTTTTAAAAAACGATTTTTGTCTTCATCCTCACCGGTTTGCAGATACCTGTGCCAGATGGCTAAACCATATTGCCCGATAGAGATAGGATAGTATACCATTTTTTTCTGCTCCACATCGATATAAGATGGAATAATCGGAATGCCCTGGTCATCGAAATGATACTGCTGGCTATGTCCGGCCAGCATCTGTTGTTCGGTCATTATAAAATAGTATTCTCTTAATTCCGGGGAGTGAAGGTCTTCCGAAAGTTCATAAATCTGCCGGTCGCGAAAGATATCCTTTCGGAGCTTACCCAGCATGAAGACTGTTTTCTCAAATTTTCCTGCCATAGGTCCTGTTTCGATCTCCCTTCTGGTATGTTATAAAATGTTGTTATTCATGTTTGGTATTCACCAGTTAGTGCAATAAAACTTTAATGAGAATTTATTCTGAGCTGATATCATTCAAGATTTCGGCTAATTTCCCGGTCAATGTGAGGCGGGAATATTTATTACGGATTTTCCAGCTGGATTGTGGATTTTCCCTGTTCTTCCAGGCCCGATATATTTTGCTAAGGAAAGTTTCACATGTTTTAATATCCTTATAATTGATCATTTGAGAATGGGTAAATTCCGAGATTATCTGAGCGATATCGCTATCTCTGGGGCCGATGATCAGGACGGGAAGACCACTCCCTATATATTCAAAATTTTTGCTCATGACAATTCCTTTATTATCAGGAACATCAGGTACAACCGACATCAGAATCGCCGCTTTTTGTATCTCCCCGATTATTTGCTCATGCGGCATAAAAGATGCATATTCAGTAATGGCGTGGAGATTGGAATCAGTGATAGCTCTTTGAATATTTTCGTGAACTCTCCCTACAAATTTCAGCTTTAAATCTTTTTTAAAAGATGGATACATTCCCATCAAATTGTGAAGAGATTTCCAGAGAACCGTGGGATTTTGAGTTGCATTAAGATTTCCCGTATGAAGTATTATAAATTTAAAAGGATCGGGTTTTGAGTCATGTTTAAACTCAGCCGGATCCCATCCATTTGGTATGATTGAAACTCTATTCCCCGGGCATGTGTGGTTTAATTTTTGCCGGAAACTTTGTCCGATACTTGAAGACACTGTGGTAATGTGATTAGCGCTCCGCAGAACGCGTTTTTCTAAACACTGATCAATACTTTGTGACAATCTATTCCTTTTGCTAACCTGATAGTACTGGATCTCTGTCCAGGGATCGCGGAAATCTGCAATCCAGGGCAGTTTGAATTCTTTATGTATCAGATAGGCAATCAGTTGTAAAGAATGGGGGGGGGAAGAGCTGACAACTGCCTGAATTTTTTGCGATTGAATAACTTTCCTGGCCATCAAATAACCGGGTAAGATCCAGCCCATCCGGGCATCAGGAAGAAATAAATTGGTACGTAACCAATTAAAAATTTTATGCTCTGTTTTATCCGGTTTTTGGGTTAACTGACCGACAGGAAGAGGTGAAGTCGGATCCTTTCCGGTTAATTTTTTATACAGAATGAAAGGTTCAATGGTCGATGAAGGATAGACCTTACAGGCAGTTTGGATCTCTCTTTCAAGGGAATGGTCAATATAGGGATATTCGCCGTTCCTGACTGTTAAAATTACCGGTCTCCAATTAAATTGGGGCAGGAATTTTGAGAATTTCAGGACTCGCTGTGATCCTGGTCCACCTGCAGGCGGCCAGTAATAACTGATGATTAGTACTTTCTTCATCTCAATCTGTAAACCGGCTCCTGATAAATTGCTGGATTTCTGAACCGTAGGCCTTCAAAAGAAACACAAAAATAAGAACATATATAATAACCATGCTGAAGAAGGAAATGTTCAATCCGGCATAGTAAGCAGGTGGTCTGAAATAAAATTTGATAGTGTGTTTACCTGCCGGGACAAACACGGATCGCAACAAATGGTTGGTTTTGTAGATTTTTATTTCCTCAGAGTCATCCAGAATAGCTCGCCAGCCCGGGGGATAGTGAATTTCTGATAAAACCAGTAATGTGGGTTTGTCGGTATAAACATTTAAATTAATTTCCTCCGGAGCAAATGTGGAAATCTCAATGTAACTGCTATCAGG
>CBDUVK010000291.1:0-3866 GCA_965370645.1 uncultured bacterium | reverse complement strand
TAAGAGTATACCAAAGCGATGGTAATAACACCCACGATTATCTGGAGGGGCATACCGATTTTTACGTAATCCATAAAACGGTAACCTCCCGGACCATAAACCATCAGGTTGGTTTGATACCCAAAGGGAGTCACAAAAACCGCCGAGGCTGCGATGGTTATGATTATCGCAAATGGACGAAAATCCAGATTCATGCTGGAGGCAATAGTCAGGGCAACAGGGAAGAGAAAGGCAACTGCTGCGTTGTTTGTCACGATGCTGGTATAGAAGCTGGTCAGAATATAAAATCCTGTTAAGAGCCCGACTATTCCAAATACTTGAGTACTCTCCACAGTAAAATTACCGATGAGTTGCGCCAGACCTGAGTTATCAATTGCAGATGCAATACCAAACGCACCTGCAATAACGATAAGTACTCTCCACTCTACCATATTTTTGGCATCGTTTTGTGAGATACTTCTTGATATAATAAGGGCAATAGTTGCTAATCCTGCAGCAACAATGAGTGGAGTAATTTTTAAAATGGTGAGTAGAATCATGATACCAAAAATAAGTATTGCTAATTTTGCCTGCCATTGGGGTTTGGAGTGTACGACCGGTGCGTTGGAAATGAGGTAAAAATCGTTAGAATGATACCATTTTTTCATAAAGTTTTTTTCCGCAAGCATAAGTAAAGTGTCACCCGGCCGAAGCACGATATCACCGATTTTTTTCTTAATACGTTCTCCACTGCGGTGGATTGCAATGATCACTGCACCATATTTCCCACGGAAATTACTTTCTCTTACATTTTTATCAATTAGTGGTGAACTCGTAGATATGACAGCTTCATATGCTTTGATTTCATCGGAGTCATAATACTTGAGATCAAAAGTTGAATCTTTAATAAGTTGCAAGCCAGCGGTTTTTTGCAGTTCTACAATGGTCTGAGGAATTCCGGTAAAAAAAAGTCTGTCATCCAGCTGAAGTTTCTCTTCAGGTCCGGTGGGTGCAATAATCTTTTTATCCCTTTCTATCTGGAAAAGAAATAAACCTTTAAGATGTCGGAGGCCGGCTTCTTCTATCGATTTCCCAATATTTTGGTATTCTGAAGTTATTTTAAATTCGCATACAAATTCCCTGGTACTCTCACCTAATTCTACGAATGGCTCTTTCCTTTCGGGTAACAACCAGTTACTGACCAGAATTAAATAGATAAAACCGACAATTGCCACTGGGATACCAAAGCGGGAAATTTCAAAAAAGGAAAAACCGCGGAAACCATGTTCTATCAATAAACCATGGACAACCAGATTAGTTGAAGTGCCAATGAGTGTACATACACCGCCAAGCATTGCTGCAAATGAAATCGGAATAAAAAATTTGGAGGGAGATAAATTATATTTTTGCGTCCATGATCTTACTAAAGGAATAAAAATAGCGACGATCGGTGTATTATTCAGGAATGCAGAAAAAAGAGATGTTGGAAATAACAGGCGAGCTAACTTCCTTCTCGGTTTTTCGTGTGAGTTTCCAAATATGTAAGGTGTAAGAAAATTAAGAGCACCGGTGGTTTGTAAAGCACCGGCTACAACGAAAAGCAGTGCAATAGTCAAAACACCGATATTTGAAAAACCGGCGAAAGCTTCTTCCAGTGAGATAACCTGTCCTAACAAAAGAAATATAAGTATACCAAAAACAATAATTTCCGGAGCAAGCCATTCCTTTATCAGGAAGACCGTCATCATAGTTAAAAGAATAGCTGTGTAGATTAAGGGAAATGTGATTTCCATTTTCTAAAATCTTTATTCCTTTTTAATTGCATCCATGAGTAGCTGTGCGACTTCGGGACGCGTAAATTCCTTGGGAGGAAGCTTCCCATGGGAAAGCATTTCACGAACTTTGGTTCCACTTAAAAATACATGAGAATCGGAACCATGAGGACAGGTCTTGGAACTGGCCATGTTTCCACAGTCTTTACAATAGAACGCGTGTTCGAAGTAGAGCGGGGTAATATCTAATTCATCCTTCGAAAATTCTTTAAAAATATGTTGGGCATCGTAGCTACCATAATAACTACCGACACCGGCATGATCCCGTCCGATGATGATATGTGTACAGCCATAATTTTTTCTGACCATGGCATGAAAGATAGCTTCCCGCGGACCTCCATATCGCATAGCGGCAGGGAAAACTGTTAACATCACTCGATTTTTAGGATAGTATTTTTCCAGCAGAGTCTCATAACTTTTCATTCGTACTTCTGCAGAGATATCATCGGATTTGGTTCGTCCCACCAAAGGATGGATCAGCAGCCCATCCACCATCTCCAGTGCGCATTTTTGCAGATATTCATGAGCACGGTGTATGGGATTGCGGGTCTGAAATGCCACAACTGTTTCCCACCCTTTATCCTGGAAGACCTGACGTGTTTCAGCAGGTTCCAGACGATATTTGACAAAATTGTCGTGGGCCGGCCTTCGTAACATCTTGATAGGACCGCCAATATAGTATTCCCCCTGCTGGTAGACATAATTCACACCGGGATGATCGGTATCATTGGTCCGAAATACTTTTTCAGCTTCCATTTTTTTATCGTATTGATAGATTTCCTCCAGCTTAAGAATCGCGAGGAGATTCTGGTTATGATCCAACAAACAAACCTCGTCACTTTTCTCTATTTTACCAATGATATCTTTCTTCACCGCCAGAGTAATCGGGAGACTCCATATAATACCACTTTTCAAATGCATAGTATCCACTACTGATCGATAGTCTTGCTGGGTCATAAAGCCGGTGAGCGGACTCATTGCTCCGCTGGCAATCATTTCAAGATCGGAAATGTTTTTATCATCTAAAATCACCTGGGGAAGCTGGGCGACTTCTTCACGATACTGTTCTTGTTCTGCTTCATTTACATAAAGATTAACGAGTTTTCCACCATGGGGATCGATCATGTGTGATATTCCTTTAGTTTAATAGTATGTTAAGTTACACTTACATGTTTTTTCGAACTTTCCCATTTTTCCTTAAGACCGAAGTAAATCTCATCAGGAATCTTCAGATCATTCCTACCGGTACCCATCTTGATGTTGTCCTTGTTTTTACCATGATAGTCAGAACCACCGGAAATGACAAAGTCGTGCTGCTGAGCCAGTTTTATTAATTGTTGCGTGAGGCTCTTCTCTAAACCCGAATAATATACTTCAAAACCATCCAATCCCATATCTTTCAATTGCATGATTTTAGCTGAGGTCTCCTCGAAATTGTTATAATTCATAAGATGGGGGTGTGCAAGAATAGCCAAGCCTCCCGCTTTTTTAATGAGGGAAATAGCATTAACTTCATCAAATTTAATCTTGTCCACATAAGCTGGTTTACCCTTGGCCAAATATACATCGAATGCTTCCTGCAAGGAAGAGACAATTCCCTTCCTGAGCAAGATTTTTGCGATATGGGGACGGCCGATCGAACCTTCTCCTGCTTCTTTTTGCAATTCTTCCAGTGAAACTTCTGCACCGAGCTCTTTTAACTTATACAGTATCTTTTGTGCTCTTTCGTTACGATGAGATCTGAGGTAATCGAGTTTTGATTTTAAATTGGGATCCTGTGGATTAATAAACAGACCCAGCATATGCATGTGCCCGTTCCCGAGTAATTTGGTGTCGACACTGATTTCAACGCCTGGAATAGTTAGAATGTTTAATTCTGTTCCTGCCTGGAGAAATTCAGGGATTCCGTCAATGGTATCGTGATCGGTAAGCGCTATAGCAGAAAGTCCTAACTGTTTAGCTTCCTGAACCAGTTGAGTGGGGGTCATACTTCCATCGGAGAAGCAACTGTGCATCTGCAGGTCAATCATTTATTTCTCTTATTCTGTATATTAT
>CBDUVK010000290.1:0-3876 GCA_965370645.1 uncultured bacterium | reverse complement strand
TCGATCTTCAGGAAAAATCGTTAGAAATTCCAGTGAGCAGAATGACTGAAAATCTTCTTGTTAGATTCTGCCCCCGCGCAAGTTTGGTAGACGACGGACTTTATGTCCGTCGATCAACGCGCATAAAGCGCGTTGTCTACCATCTTGATTTTTTGGCTTACAGTAATAAATTTTTACCCCGCTAACCTAAAGATAATCAGAAAATTAGTCGATGATTTAGCGACAACGGGTGTTTATAAAATTAAAATTTTGATACGAAAGGGATTTCTCATATAAGGTAACATTTTAACTCTTCAAACTCTTTTATTTAATATGGAGGTTTATCATGAAACGATTTCATCACACTTTTCTTGCATTTGGCCTGGCATTACTGGTCGGTTTTGGTCTTACCTGTTCAAAGGATACAACGGAACCACTGGAGACCCCGCCCGCACTTCTCCCGGCTAGCAGTTTTATAATGGATTTTGGATCGTTCCCGGGAGGTGGGGAAGCACTGGCCAAGAGCGGAAAAGTACTTCTACAAACCAAAGCTAATTGGGGCTGGGCGGCAACCAATGTTCTGATCTGGAATACGGTGTTATTTGTTAATTTAGCAGTACCCGTAGCGGCTTTTTATGCTTCATTTCAACATGAGCCGTATAAAGAAAATGATGGTTCCTGGAGCTGGGCATACGGTTTTACTGCACAAAACACCCAGTATACTGCAAAATTAAACTTATCCCTGGATAATAACCTTGCACACTGGAAAATGTACATCACAAAAGAGGGAGAGTTTAATGGATTTCTCTGGTATGAGGGCGAGGGAGATCTGGGATATTCGCATGGCACCTGGACGCTCTATAAAAATCCGGCTTCTCCGGTTCCCTATATCGGAATGGAGTGGAACAGAAATCCACAGGATGAAACGGGTGATATCCGTTATACTAATATTAATGATGAAGACCCCAACAAAGGCAGTTACATCCATTATGGTACAATGGCCGGCTCCCGATATGACACGTATTACACGATCTATCATAAGACGCTTGATAATTATACCTATATCGAATGGGATCTGACTACGAAAGTTGGCCGGGTGTCCGATCTAAATCATTTTGAAACTGAGGAGTGGTACTGCTGGGATGAAATGCTCTATGATACTGAATGCCCATAGAAAGGGTCTTACTCATTGACTATTATTGGGGAGAAATGGAGGATTTATTTCTCCCCTTTTTATAAGAAACTTAAGATCAGGATTAACTAAAATAGGGACATAAAAGTTTACCAACCGTTTACCTTTTGAAGTTTTTTGATATTAATGATTAGATGTCCCGAACTCATTATCAGATTATGTTGAGTAAATGGACAGGGAAAGTGTCAGAAAATTTCGAAGGAGGAAAAAATGAAGAAGGTACTGGTTCTTGTTATCGCGGCCGTTTTACTATCAGTGAGTGGACATTTCATCAATGTTTCTGCTCAGGAGGTTAAAAATCCGAAGGGTGAGTTGACCATCCCGTGGGATGAGTTTAAAAAATTACTCAATCTTGAAGCGGATCAAATTGTACTTCCCATGGAGACATTTCAGAAGCTGGTTCTGCAAACCGGCGTGAAAACCGTCCCGGCTTACACCATGAAAGAAGGAAAGGTGGTACTCAAGCGGGCGGAATTTAAGAAACTGGTCGATCAAATGAAACCGCCGGTTGGCCCCGATGTCAAGCCTCCTTTTGATTTCCTCATTACCAAGGCGGTGTATTCCGGCGTTATGAAACGTCAGAATACAGCTTTTACCGGCACTCTTACCGTGCATGTCCTGAAAAAAGATGCCTATTTTAAGATTCCCCTGTTGCCCCAAAATATTGCCCTGGAAGATGTACGGATTAATGGCAAACAAGCTCTGGTGGTCACTGTAAACGGATATCACCAGGTCGTGATATCTGAAACCGGGGAGCATTCCGTGGTGGTGTCATTCTCCCTGAAATCCTCACTGGACAAGGGACCTCATAAGCTGGATCTGAACATTCAACAAACCCCGATCACAGTTCTCAATATCGAACTGCCTTTAAAGGATATCGATGTTGAAATTCCGCAGGCTCAGCAAATTTCCAGCCGGGTTTCAGGAAACCGCACATTGGTATCGGCCCTGATTACCCCTGGTCGTTATTTGAGTATCCAATGGCGCAAAAAACTGGCCGTTACCGAGAAAATTCCTCCCAAACTGTACAGTGAAGTTTATCACCTGCTCTCCATTGAAGATGATGTGCTTAAACTGAATGCCGATATCAATTACAATATCCTGCACAGTGAAGTAGATGCAGTTCGGCTGGCCATACCGGATAACATGAATGTATTATCCATTTCCGGAGACGGTGTGGGCGAATGGCAGGAACTGAACAAGGATAATCAGAGATTTATCATCATCCCCTTTACCTACGGTAAAAAAGGAAATGTGTGGGTTTATTTACGGGCGGAAGTTCCCCTGACTGAATCGGGTAAAGCAACAGCTTTCAGTGGATTCCATGTCCTGGAAACAGTTCGGGAAACAGGTTATATCGGCATTACACTCAATACCAGTGCGGAGGTCATTGTAACAGAGAGTGATGGCCTGGAAAAAGCTGCCCCGCAGAAGTTACCCCGGCAGCTGATCAATAAATCTGCCAAGCCCCTGATTATGGGATTTAAGTATCTGAAACATCCTTTCTCCTTGGTACTGGATGTAAATAAGCATGAAAAAATAGCGGTACCGGTGGCAACCATCAACTCCGCCAATGTGGTAACCCTCTTTACTCAAGATGGGAAAGTGGTGCACCGTATGATATATCAGGTGCGTAACAGTGCCAAACAGTTTCTGGAGATACAGCTGCCCGAAGGTGCCGATATCTGGAGTGTATTTGTTGATAATCAACCGGTGGAGTCTTCTCTGAATAAGGATCGTAAGCTTATGATCCCCCTGATCCGTTCCCGTTCGGTAAATAATAAACTGGCGACCTTCCCGGTGGAAGTCATCCTGGCACTATCAGAAGAAAGTTTTGCCTCGCTGGGATCAAAGGGATCGACGCTGCCCGAGGTTGACCTATTGATCAGCCAGATGATCTGGTCGGTTTATCTTCCCAACGACTATACCTATAATTACTTTACCAGTACCCTGGAAAAGGAAGAAATAATACGGGGAGTAAATTTATTCTCAACCGGCCAGCGCCGTTATGATCAAAAGGCTGTTACCGCGCTCCCGAGGACACTTGGGGCCGGCGGTGATGTGGCGACGCTTCAATCCGATGAACTGAAAAAAATCTACAAGGGTAAGGAAGCGCGCAGCCGTTTTGCAAATGTTCCCATGGAAGAGGCCCAGATTGCAGACCAGATGATGGCCGAGATGGAATTCAGCGCTCGCCTGGAGGGGGTGTCTGAACTGGATGCGCCTGCAGTTTCCGGCAGTATGGGTAGCGGAGTACTGCCGATCATGATTCAGATTCCTACCAGCGGTCAGGTGTATCGTTTTGCCAAGACCATTATCAAACCGGAAGATGCGTTGATGTTTAGTGTAATCTATAGTCAAACCTGGATTGGCAGCCTGGTGAAATGGGTCATATTTCTATTCGTACTACTCATCTTATTCCTCAGTCGACGTAAACTGAGAGGGCCCTGGGACTGGTTTAAAAAGCAGTTGAAAAAGATCACCACATTTTACCGGGATCACGCATCGACCATCAAGAAGTATGCTCAATCCCGTATGACCCCTTTTGTTTTATTCGGTCTGCTGATCATAGTCTGGCCATTCTCCGGATTTTTAACCATTACTGTGCTGTTCCTGTTCTGGGTAAGTGTAGTCTACCAAATTTTGAATTTCCGTCGCAAAAAGAAAGTAGTGATAACGGCGGAACCGGAGATGATCATTGATGA
>CBDUVK010000289.1:0-3881 GCA_965370645.1 uncultured bacterium | reverse complement strand
GGCAACATCACAGGCCATTTCATAGGTGCTATGACCGAAACCCTGAAACATTTCATATTCCGGGAGAGAGTATTGAGCATCATGAATAAGTACATTGACATTTTTAGCAAAATTTATCAGGCGCTTGTCTCCCCCGATAAAACCCTCTATATCAGTTGCAAAAACGACTGAATGACCGGCAGGATCTTCAAATTTATAAATATATACACCACCCTTAGGGTGAGTATAATTTCTCATACAAGTTATTTTTCCTATCCAGTCTTCGACCTGGGTGCTATCATTGACAGAATAAATTTCATAATCATCCTCAAAGAAATGTACCACCATATTTTCGGCAAAATCATGATAATTAAGCTGGCTGGGTAGTTCTGCGATGGTTACCGGAAAAAATGCCGGGCTCATGAGAGTTTCAAGTATCTCTTCCATGGAATAGTTCAACTGAGTACCGGTAATAATATTAAGTTCAGTCTGGGGCATATAGAGCAGCTGAAAATAAGGAAATCCCATCAGGTGGTCGATATGGGTATGGGTAAACAGCATGAATAATTTATGATAATTTTGTTTATTCTTTCCGGCTTTCATTTCGGAAATAAGGTCTGCACCTAGTTTTATTATACCGGTCCCTGCGTCAATAATGATGATATGTTTACCGAAATCTACCCGCAGACAGGTGGTGTTTACGCCATATCTGGTGGCATCACCATTAGTAGGAGGGAAACTCCCTCTGACTCCATATATTTTGACTTTCATATTATTTTTTTGCATGAGTTATCCCGCTCTTATTGACGTGATTCCAATTTCTTGATCTCATCCCGAATTTTGGCAGCCTTTTCGTATTCTTCTTTCTCGACTGCTTCCAGAAGGTCACTCTTCAATTTTTCAAGTTTATCCTGAGTCAAATTAAGCTGTCCATCATCTACTTCCTGAACCTCGTCTGTCGCATAAGCTCCTTTTTCCATCACCTCTTCAGCAACAAAAATCGGAATATTTTTTCTCACAGCCAGAGCAATGGCATCACTGGGTCTGGAATCGATTTCATATACAGTTGAATTTCTCTTGATATAAATTACCGCATAATAAGTATTGTTTTTAAGCTCTGTTACTACAATTCTCTCAATTTCGGCAGTCAGCGATTCTAGCATATTCAGCGTCAGATCATGTGTTATCGGCCGTGGTGGTTTTATCTTCTCCAGTCCCAGAGCAATAGATTGAGCTTCATATTCTCCAATTATTATCGGCAGGGTTCTCTCACCTTTAATCTCTTTTAATATAACACCACTCGCCTGGGATTGGGTTAAAAACAATCCATTGATTTTTACTTTAATCATTTGCAAATACCTTAATTATGAAACTGCCTCAACAGATTTAATCTCTGGTAGATGATTCCTGATATAACGTTCGATGCCTTCTTTTAAGGTCAAGTGTGCCATGGGACAACCACCACAAGCCCCTAACAGGCGCACAAACACCGTATTATCTTTGATTTCAACAAATTCCACATCTCCGCCATCCATTTGAATTCCTGGCCGAATGTCATCCAACAGTTTTTTTACTTTTTCCTCATGCATGAACAGGTCACCTCATTTAATTCATTCTACTTTTATATTTCATTTATCAGATTCTGGCTTTACGGAAAACCTTCGAAATACAATAAGACAACTTAATTGATCTTTGACCCCATTCACCCCTGGCCATTTATATCAATATTTACATTATAGGTGAGATATTTTTTGAGCCAGATCAAAATTATCATAAATAAATTTTATCTCCTATAATCTATCATTGACAAAATGAAGTGTTTCATCAGCAATGTCCTTGACTGTTTTTAAAACCCGCTCCTGTTCCGATTTTAATTTACCTTTAAAATCTTCATCAGATATAGTGGATAGGTTAATCAGAATATTCAGGGAGGCTGCATGGGCAGCTGCATGAGCCATAATAGCTGCCACACCTGCATCGCTGATGGAATTTTCATTTCCTTTTAAGGCAACTGAACGGCTTGACTGAGCGACCGCTTCACAGCGTCGTAAAACATCCATCGGAACCAGAGCTGCCCGTTTGCTTGCCTCCTCAACGGCCTGATTTCTGTCAGCTTTCTCTTGATCCGTTTCGTGAGGCAATTTGTAAGCTCCCATAACTTCGCTGAATACTTCAGCATCTTTTTCAGCTAAAAGAAGAAATTCAATTTTAAGTTTTTCGGCATTTTCAAGGCATTTTTTTATGTCGTCTTCATTTTGTTGATATTTTTTCTTTCCAAAGGTTAAATTGCAAACCATGGAGACCATCGCTGCTGATAAGGCACCTGCAATTCCAGCAACCGATCCTCCTCCGGGTGCTGCTGATTGGGAAGATAACTCATCCAATAATTTTTGAAATTCCAGTTCCTTTAACATCGCTCGCTCCTTGTTATTTCGATCCGCTCGTATATTCTTTATTTGGCAATATAATGATATCCTAAATTAAGAAAAAATGATAATTTATACCGAGCTCATTATTTATCTGGGTGTTCAAAGCGGAACAAATTTAATCTTTATCGACCCCAGTCTTACCAGTTTTTGTGTTTTACCCTTGGATGAATAACCAAAATGCTTAAAATTGCACTGCTTATTCATTCAATTTCCATATCTTATTATATTGAATAGTCCAGGTATTTGTTTCTGTTTAGACTTTAATTTATAAAGATATTAGATATAAAACTAAAAAATTAGACCAAACCCAAGACAAAAGATATTAGATTCAAATCATATTGAATTTGTTTTGTGCTGCGATCGAAGGATTCGATGTGTATATTTTGGGATTAAATCTATAAAAAATCAATGAAAATTTTTAAATCTAGTATTATTATCGGCTTACTCTATCTTTGTGCAATCATGCTGTCCTGTGCAGCTCCGGAAAATGAGGAAAACAGTGAAAATTGGAACAGTATTATTAAAGATCTTGAAATTATCTTAGCTTCAGAAATTCCAGACAGCGTAAAAGCTGTAAAAATTAAAGCGTTATTTGATACCAACCAAATTGCACTCTCTGATTATCGTAAATTCTATGAAGAAAGTTTCGAAAAAAATCCCCTTAAAAATTTGAATTATTTAAAAGAGATAGAGAAACTGATCAGTGAGGATATGAAAATTGAATCCAGGCGACAGAAGAAAATAGGTAAAGAGATAGACTATCGTTCCGGTAAAAAAGAAAATTTTAAAAAATAATTTAAAAAAAGCCCGGAATAATCCGGGCTTATGTTTATTTCTCCAGAAGGGAAGTTATTCTTTCCTTCGATATCTTTTCCACCTTCTCATGCAGTGATTCATTGTGGCTATCCATGGTCACAACCAGAGGAAAGTTCTCCACATCAAAATGCCATACCGCTTCCGGACTTCCGAACTGTTCCAGATAAACCGCCTTCACCTTCTTCACACACTGTGCGTAAATCTGGGCGGCGCCACCAATGGCATGAAAATACACGGAGCCGTACTTATTGCAGGCATCCAGAGTCTTTTTACCCATGCCACCCTTACCAATAACACCCTTTAAACCAAAACGTCCGATCAGATCACCCTGATAGGGCTCTTCGCGAATGGAGGTTGTAGGTCCGGCGGCCATCACCTTATATTCACCTTTTTCTTCCACAATAACAGGTCCACAATGGTAGATAATGCCATCCTTGATAACATCCAGATCGCCACCATCATACAGAAATCGATGAACTGCATCACGACCGGTAAACATGTCTCCGTTCAACAACACCACATCACCGACCCGTAAATCCCTGATCTGGTCTTCGGTTACCGGCGTATTTAAAACCTTAACATTTTTGGAGGGCATCTCCATTTCGGGTAATTTGGAATAGTCAATTTCAAACTCTCCGGGCGTCTGATATAACCATT
>CBDUVK010000288.1:0-3901 GCA_965370645.1 uncultured bacterium | reverse complement strand
TCTCCGGTAGGAATTATCGAATATGGTTGACCTCTAAGAATTTCAGGAAAGAAATTCCCGGGATCATATCCCGTAGTACAATTTACTTGGCATCACTGCGCTCAGAATAACCAGCATTGGTAATTTCCAACTAGTAACGGCTTTCTGCATTCTGCTATCAGCTTTCTATTCGCAGCTATATTTGGGCTTCGCTATTCATCATTCCTATTCACCCTCATACTCTAATAACTTTAGACCTCTATACCTCTATACCTCTATACCCCTATACCTTTATAACATATAGTCATTTAAACTTGTTGTATTACTTCGGGCTTTATCTTATTTTTATTATTAGATTTATTGGCGAGGTTAAGGAGCAGTCAAATGGAATCTATCAGTGAAAGGCGTCAATCCCAACGCATCCTGTTTGAGAAACATGATCACATTATGGGGTATTTTTCACTGCCAGTGAAGCAGGGTAAGTCAATCGTTGTTCAAATCCTTAATATGAGCAGTGGCGGAATATTTTTCTCCCTGAGGTCAAACAGGGATGTTCAATTGAAGATGGGAGATAAAATCATTTTTGAAGATATCGTAAATAAAGATTCTAAAACTTTTTCATTAAAAATGAATGCTATAGTAATTTGGATTATGGATGATCCGACGATGGAATTTGCCGGAATTGGTTCAAAATTCCTTGATATGGATCCAGAAAAAGAATTAAAAATCAACGATTGTATCCAACATTGTCAATTAACCGGTGATGAAACCTGATTATTCGGGTATTCTAATCACACCCTGATGCCAGCAGGTAAATGAAAAACCAGTCATCCATTCCTATAGATTCATCAATCTCGGAGATGATAGTTGCACAAAGTTTATGTGGTTTCTGATGGTACCGGCGGAACCGCAGAGAGAGCCCTGCAGGCCGCATTAACACAATTTAAGGATTTGGATTTAAGTATAGAGCTACGATCTTCTGTACGCACTCAGGAACGGGTCGAATCGATTGTCAAAGAAGCTGCAGAAGCTGGCGCTTTTATCGTTCATACACTGGTCTCGAATGAGATCCGTGAATTCATGCTGCATCATGGTCGAATCTATAATATAGAAACGATTGACCTGATGGGCCCTCTTCTATCCCGCCTTTCCCAACAATTTGCTCTTACACCTGCAGAAAAACCCGGCCTTTTTCGGCAATTAAATGAAGATTACTTCAGACGTATTGAGACTATGGAATTTGCGCTCCACCATGATGATGGTCAGCGGTTGCACAACATACGTAAAGCAGAAATTGTTCTTGTCGGAGTGTCGAGAACTTTTAAGACTCCGCTCAGTGTATTCCTCGCATTTAAGCAATGGTACGTTGCCAATGTTCCCATCATCATGGAAGTGGAACCACCCTCAGTATTATCAGAGCTGGAGAAGGGAACGGTATTTGCCCTAACCATGGATTCCAGAAGATTAGCCAATCTGCGTCAGGCAAGGGATGAGTATCTGGGTGGGGCCAGTGGGCAATATGCCGAACTGGATTATGTCCGACGGGAGGTTGTTTATGCTCTTAGATTTTTCGAAAAACACCCCGATTGGCCTGTCGTGAACGTAACCGGTAAACCCATCGAAGAAATCGCAGCCGAGATAATTACGCTTGCCAGAAAAGGTAAAAATACAAAATCATCAATGTAACCGGATCTCCTGGAAAGTTTCAATATGTGGTCTTTAACCTTATTAGTGAAGTGTCCCAAAACCAACAATATCAATTTAGATTTAGATACCGCGGATCTTAAGAATTAGATCTAAATTTCCAGCATTTATCCAAACATATTTTCGGACCTCTGTTCTGTATAAAATCCATATTTGTCTGAAAAATTAGTCTCCATTTCATGTTTATTAACTTTATTATAATATTTTCTGGTTATTTCACAGATCGTTCCAATGAGTATCAATATTTTTTAATAAACAGCAACTTATCAGAATATTACTCGTAATTAAAAGGTTCTCATAAGGTAAGAATAATTTAAACAACAGGAATGGGAATATTTATGCAGAAAAAACGGTCAACTGTTTTTCTACTTTTTATTATAGGTATCATATTTGCGAGTTGCGGTTCAAATGAAACGGGAAAAATACCTGTAACCACAAACTCCAAAGAGGCCTTGAAATTTTACCTCAAAGGCAGGGATCTCCTGGAGCGTCTACGCTATCAGGAAGCTCGGGAGTACCTTGAAAAGGCGCTTAATGAAGATCCGGATTTTGCATTGGCCCATTTACATAAAGGGATGATTACTTTTGGGAGTACTGACTTCACCCAGGAAATTAAAAAAGCAGTTAGTCTAATTGACCGGATTTCTCATGGTGAAAGACTAAAAATACTGGGAATGGAGGCTTTTGCAAACCGCCTGCCTATGAAGGAGCGGGAATACTATCAGACCCTGGTTGAGGAATTCCCAAATGATGAGCGGGCCCATCTCCTTTTGGGAAATCATTATTTCTTTCAGGCCGAATATAATAAAGCTATCGGTTCCTATCGCAGAGCAACTGAAATTAATCCCAAGTATTCTCCACCATATAACCAGTTGGGATATTCACACCGCTATCTGGAAAATTATGAGGAGGCTAAAGAGGCCTTTAAAACTTATACCAAATTAATTCCGGATGATCCAAATCCTTATGATTCCTACGCTGATTTACTTATGAAGATGGGAAATTTTGAAAAATCTATTAAGACCTTTGAGAAGGCGCTCAAGCAGGACCCATCCTTCTTTTCATCAGTCATTGGTATTGCCAACAATCTAAACCTTCTTGGCCAGCATGAATCTGCACGCGACAGGATAAGGGAAGCTTTGGAAACCACTTCTATGCCGGCGGAGATCAGGGGATTAAAATATACCATTGCCATCTCATATATAGATCAGGGCAACATTGAACATGGTCTCAGAGAGCTAGAAGGTATATATGATATGGATAAGCAACTAAATGATCCCTCACGAACTGCAGAAGATCTTATCTACATCGCTGCTTTACAGACAGAAATGGGTGATTATAAGGAAGCAAGTCTAAAATATAAGCAGGCCTTGCAATTAATTGAAGATTCAGCCTTATCAAACGAGAGAAAGGAAAATTTCAGACGGATTTTTCTCTACCGCAATGCAAAATTAGCGCTTGCACAAAAAAATGTTAAAGAAGCTAAAAAATATACCGGCAAATTTAAGCAATCGATTGAAGGCGTCAAGGATCGAATCCGAACATGGAATTATCATGAATTGCTGGGACTTATTGCAATGGAAGAACAAAAATATGATGAAGCCTTGGGTGAATTACGCCGCTCAAGTTTTCACAATCCCAATATTTACCTGCAAATGGCCATTGCATCGTATAAAAAAGGAGATCGTTCTAAAGCGATAAAATTTTGTGAAAAGGCTGTTAATTTTAATGGTATCAATAATCTGAATTATGCCATGATCAGGATGAAGGCAACACAATTTCTCGAGAAACTGAGAAGTTAAGAAGAGTGTGATATTCTTTTTTTAAAAGTTATTAATTTGAATAATTCATCACGCTAAGTCGCAAAGAACGCGAATCTAGTATATTTTTATTTTAATTGGTCCACGAATTACACTAATTTTCACGAATCATTATTTTATATTATTATTTCAAAATATATACGTTAAATAGTTTCGTGTCAATTCGTGTAATTAGTGGATAATATCTTTAGCGTCTTTAGTGGCTTTTCCCATGGGGATCTCTTCGGGAACGTTAGATTTTATGAATAATTCAGGTTAAGCAATAATCGTTTTTAAATTTTACTACAATGATCATCCCCACAAATGACTGTATTTATACCCACTTCCGGTATTGAACAAGACTACCCTGTTTTGTTCTTTCACCCATCCCTTCTCTTTTAACTTTCGGAATGCTGCCA
>CBDUVK010000287.1:0-3911 GCA_965370645.1 uncultured bacterium | reverse complement strand
TAGCAGTGATAATAAGGAATTTCCAGTGGTTTACAAATTCGTGGGAGGATGATTACGGATATTAAATCTTTAAAAAATAAAATCATTTCTGAAAAATAATTTAGATTGGTTAATTCATAAAATCTCGCGCAAGGTTTATGATCTGGCATTCGACGGATGCTAAGTCATTAATAATTAATCTATTATAATTATTAATTTCAGGTATTTAATTTTTCAATAGAAAATAATTTTTGTTATATAGTCCATTTTAAAGAACTCTTTGCGTCCTTTGCGACTTTGCGTGGTGAATTATTCAGGTTAATTATCGATTGTGTTTGCCTTTCCTCTTTCTGAAAAGTTTCCGCAGACCGATGGCAGACTCTTTGCCGTCGCAGATCCCATCGCCATCCGCGTCAACGAATCGATCTCTGGGCTGACCTTTTCCCTTCCCTTTTGCGGAAGTCTCCAGCCGGTCATCGATACCGTTGGCATTAACATCCACAAATCCTTCTAACTTTTTTTCGGCCGAACCCGGGATTTTCTGGCTTTCTCCCGCTGTTTTTCCGGTTTCTTTTTTATCCTTTTTTTGCTGTTGATCTGTCTGCTGCTCTGTTTTTTTTGTTTTCTCTTCCTTTTTTGTCACATCCGTCGAATCTTTATCCTGTGCAAGAATCAGTGAGGTGCTGAAAATCAGACACAGACTTACGATTGTTAAGTATTTCATGATCCATCCTCCGGCTTGGTTTCACCCTCGCCTTTTATGATATTAACGATATCTATCGGTTCAAGATCATTTTTAGCGGCAATATCTTTTAATATTTCGGTTTTTTCAAATTGTATATTATTTTTATTTAATTGGTCAATCGCTGTACTTTCTTCTATTTTTAGGGCAGAACAGATATCCTGGATGTTCATCCTGCCATACCCCAATAATTCAGGTGAGGCTTTATCTGAATTTTCATCAACCTGCTGGATCAGTTCCCGGGGTGAAAGATGATTTATTTTGGCTAATTCCTCGATGGTTATAGCTGAATCGATCCCCTGGATTCCTGCATGTCTGAGCGTCTTTAACAGTTTCGCTAGATCCAGCTTTGTTTTTTCCGCATACTCAGGCAGAGTCAGTAATTCTGCATGGGGAATAGGCGGTTCAGTTTGTTCATTACTCCATGAATTACTTAAATCTTCCCCGATATCCATCACGGATTGAAATGGTTGCGCTTCGAAGATAATCAATACAAGCATTACCACAACCATCAGGCTTGAAAATATCAGCTCCCGGCGCATCTTGATACCCGCCTGTACCCGGGATTTCAAATAACTCCAAAATATGACCCAGTTAAAATAGAGATGGAAAGCACCAACGATAACAAATGTGAAGGAAAAGATGGTATGAACAGACTGCCAACCCTCCTTGGTCAGTCCCAGGAAACGCCATTCAATCCAGTGCGCCACTCTTCCCGGGGGAGAGAAATAGAGGATAATCCCGGTGATGACCAGGATCAGCCAGATGAATACCGTCAGAAAACTAAAAAATGCTTTTTTATTAAATTTTGCCGGACGAGTCATTATTTTGATTCCTTAGATATCATATTGTAAACCAAATGAGATATATTGACTGGTATAGTTATACCAATAACTGTTTGACTTGTTATCCACCCACTGATAGGTAAACTGTAGAGCCAGACTGGTTTCAGTGAGTAAATTGAAATTGAACCGTTTTTCGATGGAAAGCCAGGCTGTTTGAAAGGTATCCTCTCTGAGAATAGTATCGGTATAATTTTCCGGATCCACATAGATACCCTGAGCCACATATTGTCTTTCCTGATAGTATGCCGCAATTTTAGCCGAAAATTGATAGGGTAGCATCTGGGTTAATTCACTTCCGTAGGATTGGCTTTCATAACTCATGGGATCATCAAAAATCTGTGATTCAGTGGTATACCCGGGAATCAGTCCCGCGATACTGCGGTCATATTCATTTAAATTCAGGCGATTTTGATATTGTACTGCCATACCCGTGGATTTTGTCAACGATTGAGCCAATCTCAGGGAAAGAAAAAATTGAGCTGCCTGTGGTATTCCGGAGGAGGATGTATAGTAATAACCGTCTTTCCCCCCTCCCCCGGAGCCGTGACCAGGTCCCTGGTTTACACTACTGATGGATGCCTGATAGTTGCTGCTGGTATCCGCTGGTAATGACACCGGAATGTCATCTTCCAGATAATATTTATAATTAAAACTCAATGCGGCAATCAGAGAAGTCCTGGTCTGAAAAGACCGGTTCAGAGAACCGGATGCTGTAAAACGAAAATTATTCAATTCCGGAATCTGGAGAAAATTATTCAGTGAGGCCGCACCATTGTAGCGCCATAGGAAACCATGCGTCTTTGTAGTATGATAAATTCCGGTTTGGACAGAAAGATAATCATAAATATTATATTCTTCCTGATTGATGCGATTTTCGGCAGACAGATTCCAACCGGTATTGTCGCCACCTCCGGTTAAATACAATTGATGCCAGTAATAATTTCGAAATGAGGTTTGGAGATAACTTAGATAACTTCCAAAATATTGGGCAGATACCTTATCCCAATCTTTTTGTAGACCCATGGAAATGCGGGAAATCTGGTCCTCCTGTGGTTCGGGAATTCCAAACGGATTGGAATTATACTCCTGTTCCATATGTAAAGAATAGTACCACTGGGAATAGATGTCATTGTCTGGGTATACCAAGAAAACCAACAAGAGTGTGAGGAAATATTTATATTTGATAGTCATGAGAGATTCCTTTAAGGAGGATCTGGTACCAGCAGCAATTATCCCTCGCCCTGGTACCAGATAGATTCCTCATCTATTTTAACCCTACCGCGCATTTCTGTTCTTGCCTTTTGGTCCGGTTCCATCACAGTTTGAGCTGGGGCCATATCCGGTGCCATTTTTCGGACCCTGGCCCTGGTATCCGGATCCGTCTCCGGAACCATATCCGCTTCTGCGTGATCCATTTTTATACTTACCCTGACCACTTCTGTTATTGTCGGCAATACCGTCGCCATCTGTATCCTGAAAAGAGACCTTCTTTTTGCCTTTACCTGCACCCTGGTAATCCTGGTCCTGACCGTTCGGGATCCCGTCTTTATCATGATCGGGGGCAAAATCATGGTAACCATCCCCATTTTTATCAACGAAATGCGCACCGTGAATCACCTGATTGCGCTCCCGGTTCTGTTGGGTGTCTTTATTCTGATTCTGATCCATCAATTTTGTTTGCTCAGCCGGCTTAGACTCTTCAGTTCCTTTTTGATTCTGTTCCTGGGCCTCTGCATTTACAGTCAACGCTGCACTTATCAAAACCATCATCCCAATTTTCATAAAGCTGTTCATTTTTAAAACTCCTTCCTTATAATTTATTGAAGAAGAAATCAAATCTCGTGCCAGAATATTACAATGTTACTAATTGTAATATTTACAGCGTTTTACGTAACAGGAAATGTTTATTCTGATTTTCACATTTCGACTGATTGGTCGAATTTTTCTCCCCTCAAGTCGAATACGATTGTGAAAAGATAAAACGTTGATACCTAATTTGGCCATTTCCTAAAATCTCACGCGAAGCCGCAAAGTACGCAGAACTGGAATATGTTTATTTAAATCTGTCCACGGATTACACGGATTATAAAGAATTATTTTTTAGTTTTTCAGAATATAGACATTTAATAATTTCGTGTAAATTCGTGAAATTCGTGGATAAAATTTTATCATTCTTCGTTACTTAGCATCCGTCAGTGGCCGGATCATGATCTTCGCGTGATGAATTATTCAGGCAAATTATCAAATAACCTTATTTCGGGATATTCTTTCAGTATAGTTGGCATTCGTATCATTTCAATCCCAGTATTTTCAGGCGGGAACGCAGATGTCTTTCAGTCATTCCT
>CBDUVK010000286.1:0-3911 GCA_965370645.1 uncultured bacterium | reverse complement strand
TAAGTAAGCCGCAGGGTGTTCTCAAAGTCAAAGGTGGCCTCACTATTCTGGTCCACCTTTACGCTGACCTTGTCTCCCACTTTTCCTTCTACCTGAAACTGCTGGGTCTGTTTGAAGCGTGGACTAAAATTACCGCGTTGCTCAAAAGAAGAGACCGCGGAACCCTCCCGGCTTTCGGAGCGGCCGGCCAATTCGAAGGAGATATTTCCGGTTACCCGCAGACCGACCCGGTCACCACCGAATATCCGTTTAAAAGCCTTACTCTTAATCTTAACCGGGATATTTAATTCGATACCACCTGCACCTGAAGCCTCTTCCTTCCCAACATTCTTAACAACCGTTTTGCGCCATAGCTGCATATTTTCGAATTCGAGTTTCTCACGGGAATAATATTCCAGATCCATAGCCAGTGGTAGTTTATAATCCTTATCATATAACAATTCTCGAATCTCTATGATATTTTGGCTAATGTCCAGCTGGATCTGGCGCCGGAATCTGGTTAATTGCATTTTGAGAAGAGTAGAATCGATGAAATAGCGGGATAGGCCCTGATATTCTGATTCAAAAAGATTTACGACTCCCGGGGGATTTTTAGGAGGTTTGAATCCCTGGGCAGACACGCCGATGATACCGATATTCACCAGCATGAAAATTAAAAGAAGGTGCGATTGTACAGACTTTAGAGTCAAAAATATTCCTTTTTCCGCAAACGCCTGAAAAATTTAAATCGGTAACAAGAAAGTCTATACACACCTCCACTTTAATTCGGTTGAATATATTGAGAGATTACATTTTAATCAAGTTAAATATCAGCTTTAACAACCTATAAAAAATGAACCTACCGCCCCTGAATTTTCAATTTAGCCAGCTCCAGGATCTTCCCGATCTGCTGTTCAACAGTCAGCCGGGTAGTGTCAATTTCAACAGCATCCTCAGCTTTCAATAAAGGACCGTGATTTCTGGTACTATCCTGCTGATCCCGGTATTCGATATTAGACACCACCTTATCTAAATTGATTTTAATCCCTTTTTGTTCCTGTTCTTTTTTTCTTCTTAAGGCTCTTTCCTGAACAGTGGCCTGCATAAAGATTTTTAAATCCGCATTTGGAAAAACCACCGTGCCGATATCTCTGCCATCCATCACGATTCCACCCTCTTTTCCGATAGCCCGTTGCTTTTGTACCATAATCAGACGTACCGCCGGATTTGCCGCAACCGGGCTGATATTTTGATCGATCTGCGGGGTACGGATTTTTTCCGAGACATCCTCTCCATCCATATAAATAACCGTTTCGCTATCGTTCCGCCCAAACTGTAACTCCAGCTGTTTCGCCATACCCGCTATTTTTTCACTATCATCTACCGAAATATTCTTTCGCAGTGCCTTCAGGGTAACCGCCCGATACATAGCACCGGAATCAATATAGGTATAACCTAATCTTCTGGCCACTTCCCTGGCAGTGGTACTCTTACCACTGGCGGCCGGTCCATCAATCGCGATGGTGATTTTGTTCATTTTACTCATCTGCTTGTTCCGACAACTGTGCCGCGTATTTTTCAGCTAATTGCCGGAGTTTATCAATCTCTTCCTGGGCCAGCTGCCGCCATTCCCCGGTTTTTAAATTATCGACCTTTAATCCGGCAAATTCAACTCTATGAAGTTTTTTTACCTGGTAACCTAATATATCAAACATTTTTCGGATCTGGCGGTTCCGCCCTTCATGCAATTCCACTTCCATAAAGCTGGCATTATCCATGATCCTGATCTCTTCAGCTTTACATGGGGCAGTCTGTTGCCCTTCCAGCATCAATCCTTTGCGAAAGTGATGCAAATCAATCGGCCGGAGCCGTTTATCCAACAAAGCCCGGTATTTTTTAGTCACCTCAAACCTGGGATGGGCCAGAACGTAGGACAGTTTACCGTCGGTGGTGAGCAACAGTGCCCCAGTGGTATTATAATCCAGCCTTCCCACCGGGAAAATCCGTTCTTTTATGTCAATCAGATCCAGCACGGTTCTCCTTCTTTTTTCATCACTGGCGGTGGTCACCACACGTAGCGGTTTGTTCAACAGAATGTAGAGATGTTTTTCCTGGGGTTGCAGGCGTTGGCTGTAATAATCTATCGTATCCTGTTCCGGATCAATCCGCACCCCCATTTCCACTACCACCTTGCCATTGACCCTGATAGCACCAGATGCGATTAATTCATCACATTTGCGGCGTGAATCCAAACCACAGAGTGCCAGATACCTATTCAGCCGGATTTTCTTTTGTTCCATCACTCTCTTCCTTTTTCTCATTTTCATTGCCATTCGACTTCAGTCCGAGATCCACCAGATCTATTTCGCGAAAAATGGTTTCATGATGAGGAAACCGTTCATCCTCCACATCGATCAACTCGTCAATCTCTTTCAGTTTAGGTAAATCTTCCAGACCGGTGAGACCAAAGTAATCCAGGAATCTCTTGGTAGTGACGTATAAAAAGGGACTTCCAGGTGCTTTAGCCCGGCCGGAAATGGTTACAAGATTGCGCGACAACAGGGTTTTCATAACCCCATCCACGTTGACACCGCGAATCTCCTCAATCTCGTGCTTGGTGAGGGGTTGTTTATATGCAATGATAGCCACAGTCTCCAGGGCTTTTTGGGTCAGGCGTGATTTCTGCCTAGTCTGGATAAGTTTGTCTATATAGTCCGCATATTCCGGCAGGGTAAAAAGCTGGTATCCGCCAGCGATTTCTTTGATTTCGAAGGTTCGTCCACCTTTCTGGTACTGCTCATTTAGATTGGTGACGGCTTCTTCAATCTCTTTCGGTTTCAGTTCCGGAATGATCTCCCGAATTCTGGAAACGGTCAGCGGTGCCTCACTGGTAAATAGAAGTGATTCCAGAATATTGACATACACCTTTTTTTCTGATTGTGACATAAAACGGTAACCTTATACAAAGGATTTATGTTGGCAAAAATTATTTTTCGTTTCTACAGACAACTTTACTATAATGCTATCCTTCTCTCGGCCTTCCTACCAGGCCAGTCCGACAAGTCTGTTCTGACGGGCACTTAAAATGACAATGTTAACTTTTCATCATGGTCTTAACTTTTGCTTCCCCTCTTTACTGTTTTACTAATTTCGAGGTCTCAGGCATTAAATCCTGGTCCCGCACATCCAGATATTTCTGCATGGTGAGTGGTTTCACCACCACCAGCCGGATCTCCCCAAAAATTTCAGATTGCTTGGC
This sequence comes from uncultured bacterium, assembly GCA_965370645.1. Lineage (GTDB taxonomy): Bacteria > Calditrichota > Calditrichia > RBG-13-44-9 > RBG-13-44-9 > RQOF01. The sequence continues at coordinate 673 of CBDUVK010000286.1, read as the reverse complement.
CGCCAGAAAATTCAGTCTGGCCAGATCCAGCATTGCCATAAAGGTAACGATCAGTTCCATCTTGCTGCGCAACGGTTTACAGATTTCCCGGAACAGAATATAGGGCCGTTCTCCCAATTGCTCAATGATAAAACCCACCTGATCCTCCAGGGTGACTTTAATCATATTCACCTGGTGCACAGTTACCTTTGGCATATTATCCAGCGCCGTTTTGAAAGCCTCCAGTAATGAGAACAAAGAGACATCTTCCAGAAACCTATCATCAGTTGTGGATTCATCAGTCAGAGTCTCTTCGGGTAATACCCTGGGAAAATGTCTGCGGCGGCGATATTCCAGGTCTCCGAAAGAAAAAGATGCCTCTTTAAACTGCTTGTATTCCAGTAACTGCGCCACCAGTTGGGAGCGTGGATCTTCAATTTCCTCAAATTCACTGCCTTCGGAGCTCGGTAGTAACATCCGGACTTTAATGAGCAGCAGGGTTGCCACCATTTCGATGAATTCACCGGCAATATCCAGATCCAATATTTTCATTAGTTCAATATATTCCAAATATTGTTTCGTTATCTCAGCAATTGGAATATCATAGACATCAATCTCATTCTTTTTGATAAGAAAGAGCAGCAGATCAAAAGGTCCTTCAAAATCCGGTAATTTTACTTTGTAGGGCATTTTT
>CBDUVK010000285.1:0-3930 GCA_965370645.1 uncultured bacterium | reverse complement strand
AAAAAACCCCTGGGGGCAACGCCCCTTGACAAATCCTGAAAATTTTTATTTCCACAATTTAATATCTTGACAAATTCAACATTTTTCCTCATATTCTAACATATTATTACATTTGAATCCTCTTTTCACTTTAATAACAGGTTTTACACTGTTCAGATAAGCTTCTGCCTCATACTGTTTCAGGATATTCCTCGGAAAATACTACAAATGTGGATAGACGTAGAAACAATCTAACTACGTAATGAAGTGGGCCATCCTCCTCCCGAGGCTGGCTGCTTATTAGCGGAACCGTCAAATGGCTTAACAGGAGGAATACCTTTAAAACAAGTGAGGTTGATTATGGATGGAATTTTAGGAAATTTCCCTTTTGCAATTATCATCTTGGTACTTTTAGTACTCTTAGGGCTGATCGTGCTTTACTATGTACTTTTGGTTAGGTCAATTCTGGATATGCTGCGTCGTAATATTGAGCAAAAGGTTCTTTTGACGTTTGCTTTTCTATCTCTCATTTTTTCACCATTTACACTGATTATGGGGATCAATGTGATAATCATATGGACAATTTATAAGAAAAGTTTATCTTGATAAGGAGGAAGCGATGACGATACTTCTATTCATAATCGGCTTAGTACTTGGCTTTATAATCATGGCATTGATGGTGAAGGGAATGATGCCCAATATGATGTTTGCCACATATAAAAGCAAATTGGATTTTGATGAGACGGTTTCTTCTCTGGAGGAGTCGGCAAAAAAGAATGGTTGGACAATTCCTGAAATTCGAGATCTTCAACAAGATTATATCGAAGCAGGACTTGAGGATATGACAAAAGTCAAGATTCTATATTTTTGCAATGCTCAAGGTGGTTACGACATTTTAAAGAATGATGATTACAAAAAAATGTCTGTTATGATGCCTATGGGCGTCAGTATTTATGAAACAAATGATGGTCAAGTTAAAATTGCGGCGATGAATATTGGCTTTATGAGTATGATGTTCAGCGGTACAGTAAAAAAGGTATTACAAAATGGTGGTGGAAATTTTAGAAATTCGGTAAAGAACGTTATTGAGAAATAGTAAGTTGCATTTCGATATTAGTATCGCTTGTTATTTGTTCATGATCCTAATGTTAAAAAACCAGAATGTCCTAAACTTGGTTTATTCCTCAACGGAAGCTGAGCAATTTTTAAGTTTAGGTTCATTCCACAATTAGGTATACCAATTCAATCAAGTTATACCAATCGCACAATAGTATGTTATTAAAGTTTAATTCTCGCTTAAAGTTCGGAGTGTTTCCAATTTTAATGTTTACTGACACCTTCAATACGAATTGTGACAAAGATTCAATTGATATATTTACCACACCACAATTCCGCTTGGTAGGGGCTTCTTTAACACACACCCATTTTCACAAGATTACTATTGATTAAAATCATCGAATTTCTTAAAATGAAATAGTCCTGTCGAAGTTGACAATCAATTCATTTAGATAATTGCCGCAGACTTCACAGCCGGGACATCCCATATTCCAGCAGATATCCTACAGTCTTTCCTGCACATCCACAAAGCCGTTTCCACAGTTGGCGCAGTAGATCAGAGGATTATCGCGGTCGATTCCTTTATCGATCACCGAATAGATCTCTCTCCGGATAATCCGACACTCTTTCAAAGAGGACAATTGTTGAATCTAAATCATGCCTCAATATTTTATCTAAAGGATCGTTTTCATAACCTTAAAATATTTATCCGCCTCCCGTTTCACAATAGATGATAGAAGAATAATGGCAATCAGATTCGGGATTGTCATAAAAGTAATTACCATATCGACAAAATGCCATACCAGATCAATCCCCCAGATAGATCCTAAAAATACAAAGAGGCCAAATACCCATTGGTAAAGTTTTATGGATTTTTCACCAAATAAATACTCCACTGCCCGGTTTCCATAATAAGACCAGCTAATAATTGTTGAAAATGCAAACATAATAAGTCCGGCGGCAACGACGTGCTGACTCCAGCTTCCCAGTCCGATGGGTTTTAATCCCCGGTAAAATCCTTCAACAGTCATTCCGACTCCCTTTACTCCGGATGTCCATGCCCCGGTGACGATAATAACCATAGCGGTAAGGCTGCAGATGATGATAGTATCGACAAATGGTCCCACCGAAGCCACTAAACCTTCCCGGACAGGATATTCCGTTTTTGCTGCAGCATGTGCAATTGCAGCAGATCCTTGCCCGGCTTCATTGGAAAACAAGCCTCTGGTTACACCGAATCGTAATGTATAAATAAAAGCGGCTCCGATAAAGCCGCCAGTGGCTGCCTGCCCAGTGAATGCACTTTTAATGATTAACAGGAATGCAGCTGGTAATTGTTCAAAATAAATAAATGTAACGGTAATAGCGATAATAAAGTATAAAGCCGCCATAAAAGGGACAAGTTTTGAGGTGACCTGCGCAATTCGCTTGATTCCACCCACAATCACTAATAGCACCAGCGTAGTAATAAACAATCCGGTCCCCCAGGTGGGAATACCATAATTTGTATTTAAGACATCTGAAATTGAATTGGATTGTGCCATATTTCCGGTTCCAAGGGAACATAGGATGGTAGCAAATGCAAACACCACTGCCATAATTTTGGCAAGGGAACCCAATTTTTCCTTTAATCCTAATTCCATGTAGTACATGGGTCCCCCGGAAATGGAGCCATCCGGGTGGACTTTTCTGTAAATAAATGAGAGAGTACATTCCGTGAACTTTAATATCATGCCCAGAAAACCGGTCACCCACATCCAGAATATGGCACCCGGGCCTCCATAATATATAGCCAGGGCCACACCAACAATATTGCCGGTCCCAACCGTTGCAGATAAAGCAGTGGTAAGCGCCCGAAAATGATTGATGTCCCCAACATCATCCGGATTATCATATTTCCCACTGATGACTCGCAAAGAATGAAAAAATTTGGTAACATGTAGAAATTTAAATTTAAAAGCGAAATAAATACCGGTGGGAATCAGGAAAGCCAATAGCAAATATTGACCGATATATTCATTGTAACCAACTATAAATTTATCAACGTAATCTAAAAATCCGTTCACAGCACCTCCATATTAATATATCATACCGGAAAATTTAGATTCATACTGTCCTTCTTACGACTTATGATATGTTTTCAACCTCCGATATTGATAAACATCGAGCGGGAGGATAATTCGATAAATCGAATAGAAAAAAGTAAAGGGTAAATATTTAAAAATCAATTGTTGAATCAGATTTTCAGAGCAAGGCAATAAACCTCTGAACATAAATCCTGGCATAAATAATTTCTTACCTTAATAGAACACTATTTAAATTTGAACGTGCGTGGAGATAACTCGCTTACCCATCCACCTTAAAATGGAATATTTCTCTCAATACCGCTCCGGCGACAGCGCAGTGGGAAAACTGCTCAAGGACATATTGACTACACCAGAATCTCAATTATCAGTCGGGCAGGCGACTATGTCGAGACTAGGAGGATGATCCTCATGAGTTAGGATTGTCCGTAAAGTTTAGCAATATTTAAGCCAGTTGTCCACAATAATGGTTGGCTTTTGTATTTCCCAGCCTTCTCCCTTGACAAATCCTGAAAATTTTGTAAATTTGTGTTAACAGAGGGAATGAAAGTGATTGGCAAAACCGTTTCGCACTACAAAATCCTCGAGAAACTCGGCAAAGGCGGTATGGGCGTTGTCTACAAAGCCCAAGACCTCAAGCTTGATCGTTTTATAGCCCTCAAGTTTCTTCCACCACACCTTACCACCAGCGAAGAAGAAAAACAACGTTTCATCCATGAAGCAAAAACGGCTTCAGCTCTTCAACATAATAATATCTGTGCTATACATGAGATAGATGAAACAGAAGACGATCAGATTTTTATTTGCATGG
>CBDUVK010000284.1:0-3931 GCA_965370645.1 uncultured bacterium | reverse complement strand
TGGAGAATTTATTGCATTCGGAATTCCAATATTTGAAACAACTGGAGACAGAACCAGATCCGCAGCAAATCGTGGGAATCCAGCTTCAAAATGGTTTGCAAGTAATTTTGATGAAAAACCATCGAACTCCCATTGTTGCCGTGGACATTTGGTATAAGGTCGGATCGAAAAACGAGAAACCCGGCAAGAGTGGTTTTGCTCATCTGTTTGAACATATGATGTTCGAAGGATCTCAGAATGTGGGCAAAGCGGAACATATGCGAATGATCAATGACGTGGGAGGGACTGTCAATGGTTCAACCTCTCAGGATCGCACTAATTATTGGGAAATTGTACCGGCGAATCAACTGGAATTGGCGCTCTGGTTGGAAGCTGACCGGATGCGTTCGCTGCGTATTACCCAGGAAAATTTTGAGAATCAAAGATCGACTGTGAAAGAAGAACGACGTTTACGTATTGATAACCAGCCTTACATGCGAGTGTTGTATGAATTGAAGGATGAAGTAGCTTATACGAATTTTGCATATAAACATTCTGTTATTGGTTCCATGGAGGATTTGGACCGTGCCACCCTGGATGATGTGCGTAGTTTTCATGAGTTATTCTACCGTCCTAATAACGCTGTTCTGACTATTGTTGGGGATTTTCAGGTGCTGCATGCACTGGCTCTGGTTCGGAAATATTTTGAAAAAATTCCCAAGGGTCCTGCAATACCAAAGGTTGATTTAACTGAACCAACGAATGAGGATGAGATTCGGTTAGTATACGAGGATCAGTTTGCACCTTTCCCCGCTGTCGCGGTTTCCTTTAAAATTCCGGAACGGACGCATCCGGATTGCTATGCTCTGGAAATCCTGGAAAAGATATTTTTTGACGGGGAGAGTTCCCGCATTTACAGCCGTCTGGTAGAAAAAGATCAGACAGCTCTGCATGTTTTTGGGGGTCAGGATGGCAAATTTGGTCCTGGATTGTTTTTTATCTTTGCCCAGCTTCATCCCGGGAAAAAATTCTCAGATTTGGAAAATACCATCTTCCGGGAATTTGAGGAGATTTGTCATGAACAACTGACCGGTGTTGAACTGACCAAAGCCAAGAATAAGATCAAGTCCGATTTTGTTTCTCAGCAGGAAAGCGTGAGATCTTTGGCCGATCTGTTCTGTTTCTATGCTACTCTGCAGAATGATCCGGAACAGTTATACAGGGAGATGGCTTTATTTGAAAAGATCTCCGCTGCCGAAGTACAAAAAGTGGCACAGAGCTATTTTTCCAGGAAGAACAGTTCTGTGATTGAAATATATCCCAAGAAATGAACATGATAATCAAAAATTAAATCCGGGACTTCTCATTGATGATATCAGAAATTGATAAATTTTTACAGAATATAAAACCTCCGATCGATCCAAATTTACTGGAATTTCATTTCCCTGATGTCAAAGAGACCCAACTGGCGAATGGATTACGCCTGTTGATTGTGGAAAAAGATGACCTTCCAAAAGTGTACATACGTTTGGGATTGAACGTTGGAAATAAAAATGATCCGACCAATCGTGCCGGCCTTTTTCAGCTTCTGGCAAATACCATGAAAAAAGGGACAGACTCCCGGAGCTATGCTGAAATTATCCGGACTGTTGAACAGGTAGGTGGTGATCTGGATACCACGGTTAATCAAGATTTTTTTGTTATTCATGGAGAGTTCCTGAAGGATTACATCAGAACCGGCATGGAGATGATAAGCGACATTATTCTACACCCCTCCTTTCCCGAAGATGAAATGGAAAAAGAATGTTATAAACTGATTGCCGACCTGGAAAATGAAAAAAGCTCACCGGACTTTCTGGCACAACGCCGGCTTGAGCGTGCCATTTTCGCGCCTCATCCCTATAGTATGTACAAAAGTCAAACGTCCCTTCAGGAGATTAGCCGTGCCGATCTCCAGGCCACTCACCAAAAATATTTTGGACCACAGAATGCCTTTCTGATGATGGCCGGAGATATTACTCAGGATGAAGTAGAAAAACTGGCATCTAAATTTTTTGGGAAATGGCTTGAAAAGTATCCGGATCAAACCGCTCTGAAACCTCCCGCGAAATTGTCTCAGCCTAAAATTCAATTTGTTCATCGGCCTGGCTCAGAACAGTCTCATATACTCATAGGAAATATTTTATTTCCGCGAAACCACCCGGAATTTGTAAAAATGACAGTGATGAATAAAATTTTGGGTGGTGGTGGCAGTGGGCGACTATTTATGAATTTAAGGGAAGAGAAGGGGTACACCTATGGTGCTTACAGTTCCCTGTTGACACGAAAGGATACCGGTGCTTTTATTGCCAACGCAGAAGTCCGCACAGAAGTTACATTACCTGCTATTGAATCTTTTCATGATGAATTTAACAGGATAAAAAGTGAGAAAGTCACTGCTGACGAACTCAAAAATGCCAAACGGTTTTTACGGGGAATATTCCCGCTACAAAATGAGACACCCGCATCCATCGCTGCTCTGGCCCTCAAGCAAAAGCTCTTTGAACTGGGAGATAATTACTGGAACCATTATCTTCAGGCAATCGGAGAAGTGACTGATAGAGATGTTCAGGAGACTGCTTCAAAATTCCTGCAAGACAATAAATATGTGACCGTGATAGTTGGAGATGCTGACCGATTGCTCAGTTCCCTGGCGCCATTAGGTGAGATAGTTGTTTATGATCTGGAAGATAATAAGGTTTCCTGAATATGCGATCCCTGAAGACATCTTATATTTTGCTGGGTTTTATATTCCTGCTCAAATCATCATTTGCCCAGACTTTTTTTCCGGATCCTACCACTGAACCACTGAAGAGTGTTATTTTAGGCGGTATTAACCTAACCCTGAATAATCAATTTGAGCAAGCAACGGATTTATATCAGGATTTAATAGATTCATTTCCCCAATATCCGGCAGGGTATTTTTATAAAGGTGCAACCATTCAGGCAAAAATGCTGGATGCTGAAAACTTTCAAAATGCCACTGAATTTTACAAACTTATGAACAAAACCATTTCCGTAGTGGATTCAATCCGGAATTCCCACACTAGTGGTCACTTACGTGGCGGGAAAAACGACGCCTGGCTCTTCTTCTATGAAGGAAGTGCTTTCCTTTACCGGAGTTTTCTCAGAATGAAAGAGGGGGAATGGTATGCTGCCTTTCAGGATGCTAAACAGGGGGTCAAGTCACTGGAAAATGCAATTGAAATGGATACTACACTTTATGATGCCTACCTGGGTATTGGCAGTTATAAATACTGGAAAAGTGCCAAATCTAAATTTTTGTTATGGTTACCCTTTATAGCAGATCAGCGAGAACGGGGAATTGAATTGGTCTCATTGGCAATCCGGAAAGGTTGCTTTGTCGGAACCGTCGGAAGGGATCAGTTGGTTTGGATATTAATGAACCGGGGAGATTTTCAAAACGCTTTAACTCTGGCGCAGGAAAATTATCAAAAGTATCCTGGAAGCCGTTTTTTAAGATGGACCCTGGCATCTGCCGCGTTTTATGCGAAGGACTGGCACTTGAGTCAAAAGTTATATGAGGGACTGTTAAAAGAGATCAGGATGCTTCCCGGGAACAACGGTTTTAACGAGGTTGATTGTCTGGTTCGTCTGGCCGAAATTTCCCGGGAAAATGAGCGTTGGGATGAATCATATAAACTGGCAGACGAGGCACTACGTCTCAACCTGGATGCTGATACCAGGGATCGTGCCAGAAATAAGCTCAAAAAAGCATTGGAAATCAGGGAAGACGCTGAGAAACAGCGAAATAAAGCAGAGATTTCTAATTAATCCCATGATTATAGAATGTCAGACATTGTGTTGTGAAATTGGCTGTTGAAACCTTACTGATAGTGTCATTCCTGTAGATGTTAAGTTATACGAGGACTAAAAGATACGGTCATCTCGA
>CBDUVK010000283.1:0-3944 GCA_965370645.1 uncultured bacterium | reverse complement strand
GGTCCACGGATTACACTGATTTTAACAAATTATTTTTTTCTTCTTTCAAGATAAATATTTTTAATAGTTTCGTGTTAATACGTGAAATCAGTGGATAAAATCCTTAGCGACTTAGCGTCCGTCAGTGGCCGGATCATGATCTTTGTGTGAGATTTTGTGAATTAACCAAACTAATTTAGTTTAGTGAAATTTCGTGTATTTCGTGGGCTAATTATTAGAATATTTCAAGTCAATTAGACAATCCATTATTGCTTTTTCCGTAAATCAATCGCCGCAAAATGAGACGTGGATTGCCGCAGAACCTGGAAATAGATAAAGGAAGGAGGATTTTCAACCAGCTCACTATAGCGGCTTTTTAATTCCTCCAGATTCCCTATCTGTTTGTCATTTAAAGACCGGATAATATCTCCTGCTCGCAATCCGGCCCGTTCGGCCGCCTCTCCATTTTTTACCGCCGAGATATAAACTCCATCATAATCTCTTAAACCCAGGAACTGAAAAATGTGCCGGGTAAGGCTTTTGACAACCAGCCCCCACTCCTCACATTCAAATTCCGGTTGAAAAGTAAAAGGTTCCGGTTCGGGCTGCAGGGTAATCTTTTGTACCTTTCCCTCTCTCCAGGTTTCCAGAGTTGCTTTTTGTGAAATGGATAGATCGGCAATAATCTTGCGGATGGCCGGCAGATCTTCATCGAAATTGGCATTGACCGCTATACCGTTTATGGAGAGGATCAGATCACCTGATCTTATGCCGGCCTTTTCTGCCGGAGAGAGAGGATCCAGGTTGGCTATCAGCACACCATGGAGATTGGGTTTCTGCAGATATTCACGCAGCTCCTTAATCGGCTGTAATTCCAAACCGATCCAGCTTCTCTTGATTGAATTTCCCTGCTGCAGTTTTTCCGCAACCTCCCGGGCCAGATTGATGGGAATTGCAAATCCCAGGTTTTCGGCCATAAAGACACCCCGGGCATTGATTCCCACCACCTTTCCGTCAAGGTTAATCAACGGCCCCCCGCTATTGCCGGGATTGATAGCCGCATCGGTCTGTATCCAGAGATTATAGGGAGAAATCATAGTGCCGCTATCTTCAAAGTAACGATCGATGGAGCTGATAACACCCATGCTCACCGAGCGGGAGAGTCCCAATGGACTCCCCAGGGCCAGCACAAACTGACCAACTTCCAGGCTATCGGAATCTCCTAATTTTACATAGGAGAGTGTCTCGCCTTCCAGCTCTGACTCATTGAGCTTGATTACCGCCACATCGGTAAAGGGATCGCTTCCGATGATTTCAGCCGATAGTTTCTTTTTATTTGAGAGGGTACAACTGACTTTCTCGGCGTTTTCAACCACATGATGATTGGTGAGAATATAGCCCTCTGGCGAGAAAATAAAACCGCTGCCGGTGACCAGCGCATGCCGTTTTTCACCGGTGGAAAAAACGGTTCTGACCGGTTCTATATGAACCAGGGCCGGCATGACCTCATTCCGGGCTTCCAGAATGCGCTGCTGCAGATCCTGAGCCTGGGATATGAGCGGACAGGATAACAGGATGACCGTAATAACCAGTAATATTTGAGAAGTGACTCTAAAGTGGATAGTTTTCATTTTTATTCGCTTTCTCATATTAATTTTGGATTTTAGAGTGTGGATTTTGGAGTAAAATACGTTATAAGTGATATGTTTATACTTAGTTTTACATTAAAATCTTTAACAATTCCGAATTCCAAAATCGAAAATCCAAAATAGTACAGTTTGGGCATCAAATGTGTTCTGCAAAAGTTCCAATGACCGGTTTCACCAGCTTTTCGTACTCCGGGTAACCCATCTTGATAACCTCTGAATGAGTGGTGGCATTGAAACAGATGTCATCGTCATGGGTCAGGGAACTGTCCACGTAAGTTAGTAAATCGTATAAATTTCCAAAGGGTGGCATGGCGCCGATTTCGCTCTTGGGAAACAGGCTTTCGAATTCTTCCTCGGTAGAGAGTTCCACCTCCCTGGCATGAGCCACCTGCTTGAACAGATCGTAGTTTACCTGGTGAGTAGCAGGCAGGACGGTCATGCAGAATTTACCATCGGCTTTCAGAATCACGGTTTTGGCGAATATCTTACCCGGAATATGACAGGTATGTGCAACTTCCTGGGCAGTATAGGCTTTGGAGTGGATCATGGTGACATATTTAACCTTATGTTCATCGAGAAAATCTTTTAATCTCTTTTTGAGAGGCATCAGATTCTCCTTTCTTTAATTATATACTTTCATGCAAGGATCGCAAAGTTGCAAAGAATAATCTCGGGATTCTGGATGCTCGTCTCTCGTTCCTCGTCTCTCGCTTCTCGTTAGAAGATCTTAGACTTAAAGAGTGACGAGTAGCGAGTAGTGAGTGCCGTTCTTATTAATCTTTGCGTGATAAAATATTAAAATAACTAATCCTAGATACAAAATACGTCCGCATTGAAAAAAGTCAAGGGTTTTTTGCGGGAGTTGTACCACGACAGGTTTTAATCCTGATAGAAGGTGATTTCAATCCTACTCAATTTTTCACGCTCATAACATTGACAAAGTTGTTAAAAATGTCTACATTAAACAAGTTGCTCCATTATGTTACTGCCTATGGAATCATTGTCCGGTTTATTTTAATGTTTTGTTCATTAAAAGAGGCGTGATTTAAGGCTAACCGATGAAATTCAATCCTAAACAATCATGGATTGATGTTTACCGAAAAGATCCGGCAGAGGCCTGGCAAACTTTCTTTGAGTTGTATGAAAATCTGATCAGGCGGGTAATTCACAAGTTGGTGGATGACTATGACGAACGGATGGAGCTTTACACCTATGCCCTGGAGCAACTAAAGGAAAATAATAGTAGAAAACTGCTCAGTTATTTCGGGAAAAAGCGCGGATATAATTTTGAAACCTGGATTGCAGTAGTGGTCAGAAATTGCTGCATGGACTGGTTCCGGAAAGAGCAAGGCAGAAAACGGATTTTAAAATGCATCGAAGAATTGGCCCCCATAGACCAGGAGATATTCCGGCTTCTTTATCATCAAGGATATTCGCGACAGGAGAGTTATGAATTGTTGAGAGCCCGGCATGAACAGGAGATCTCCTTTGAGGATTTTTGCAACCGCGCTGATCAAATCGAGCAGACTCTTCATCAGAAAACCCGTTGGAAACTCAGCCGGGAGTGGATACGCTTTCTTCCACCACTTTCCCTGGATCCCGATGATACAATGAGTACCAGAGGAGTTATCCCGGGTGATGACTCTAAAGATGACCTTTCCCCGGAAGAACAACTCATTCAAAGTGATTCCCAACGTGCCCTCCTGGAAGCATTTAAAACTCTTTCCTCTGAACAACGACTCATTGTTCATCTTCACTTTTATCGCGGTCTCACATTAAAGGAGATTGTCCGGATATTGAGGATGAAAAATATCTGGCAGGTTCATCGCAGGTTACATAAGGCGCTAAAACAGCTGCGTGAGGAGTTCCGGAAGAAAAATATTGATCTATCCGATCTGTAATAAATGACCCCGATTTGCCCCGACTTTTTCCGAAAGGAATCCCTCTGGGAAAAGTCGGGGCTATCTGAATCATCCTTTGCTTCTCTACTCCATCTCTCACCAGAAATGTCAGCAAAAAGTCATTGCGAGGAACGAAGAGACGAAGCAATCTCCTTACACTACAGTAATCCAGAGGAATGTAAAATTCTGTCCATGGGACAACTTTCTTCCTACATAAACATTCATTATTTGTTCTTTTTTCTTGATAAAAAAGAATACGTCAGGAGCCGTACTGTAAGCCCAAAAATCAAGGCTGATTAAAAATTTGCTGAAATTTCAATGAAATTCCTTAAAAATAAAAACTCGTCTCGGCAAGCCGAAACTCAAACAGTTTATTTTTCTAATCACAATTCCATTAAATTTCTTTTCGCAAATT
>CBDUVK010000282.1:0-3972 GCA_965370645.1 uncultured bacterium | reverse complement strand
TGATTTTACTTAATGACGGAGAAAAAGACTGGGAGGCACAGGGATTGCTGGAAACCTTATCTGGTCCAATCCTGAACAGAGATGCTTACATGCAGCCTGGTTTATATATTGCTGAGATCAACAATAGCGGATATCTGGGTCAGGTACTCTGCAAATTAAAACAGAAAAACTGAATTTACGTTGAGTTACCTTTATCCCAATCTTTTCATAATCGTAATTTCTTAGTCTTTTCCTATAAAAAAAGGGAAAATAATTTTCTAAAATTTAATTCTGTGATATTTAACCCAATCGTGTGATTGTACTATTGTATAGTATGACAAGTAGATGAGCAATTTTACCAGGGATGGCACGGAGACCCAAAAACCCTTACCCCAATTTACCCAAAACCTTGTCATCCCTAGGTTTTAAAATTTTCCTCCTGATCATTAATTTTAATATTATCCTGTTCTCTCAATTAATTACCATCCTGATTTTTAAATTGACAATATTTAATTTGTTAAAGGACAATTCCCAACTTCCACTGAATCCCAAATCCTCAATCCAAAATCCTGCTTTTTGTCGGTTCACCTTGGATATTTCACGATAAAATAAGAATATCAAATTCTCTCCTTAAACTCTCCCGATAACATCCGATAATATCAATAGTTATCCATGAGAGGTGTGTCATGACAATCTTCGAAATCCGGGAAGCCTATGATGAAAATTATCAGAAGATGTTGGAAATTATCCTGGAAATGGGTGGAGAGAAAAATATTCAATATCACCGCAGGAATAGAACGCCCCTTTATCAGAAACTACAGCAATTACAGCATGTTGAACACCGTTTGAGTACGATGGAAGAATCACTAGCCGAAACCGCATAATTTAAAAAGGCACAGGGAGGTGCCTTATTTTTTATTAAGCCATTTCATAGTTAAAAATCATCCAAATAGGATTTTTATTGACATTATCTATCTGGATGTGTATATATATAGACACTCCATAAAATGGCAACTCATTCCTCAACAGGGTGAGTGTTTTTTGAATTTGATTTGTCAAATAGAGGAGTACTGTCTCTGGTTGAAATGAAAAATATACCTGGATAGATGAACTTAATGCAAAATTTTGGAGTTTACTACCTAAAGAGCTTCCAAATCATAAATAGTTGGCATTAGTAATATTAAAATAAGAGAGAGGATTTTTTGACAGGAGGCGCACTATGAATAACCACAAAAGAAAAGATCGAAAATCCCCAAAATCTGCCCAGAGTAAAACTAAGTGGGTTAAGAGTGCTTTGGACAGTGGTCTTTATTCTATTGGATTGGATTTTGATAGTGCCGATTCTTATGATATTTTCGATGAATATGTTGAAATATTGTGGGAATCCAGTCCCGAGGTTTTTAATATTTTAAGCGATGCGGAGGATCTGGAAGAAGCGCGGGATAAACTGTATACCTTCTTGGAACAGACTGAACGTAGGTTATTTGCGCTGGATAATGAACTGCATGTTATGGAAAAATCGACTATTCGTGAATCCATCAGGGTGTTCCGCAGCATCATCGGTCCGGTTAATGAATTTAACAGCGAATATTCAGCCCTGGAGAGCCTCTGGCAGTTAGCACAAGGTAAACAAAATGAACTCCATGCACAATTATCCCTTGGGTTTATCCTGGAGTTTATTCATCTATTCCATGGGATCATGGGTAGCTCGAATATTTACAAAGAAGGTGCCCCGTTAAAGAAGGGAATTCCCGATTTTTTAAGGTTGAAGGGCCGCAATGCTGCCCGTGCTCGTACTCGATTTTTAGATAAACTGGGAGTTCATATTCAACAATATTTCAATAAATACCCCTCAGGATTAGAAAACAAGATAATTAAACGGCGGGCAGAAAACCGGAAAAGGATTTTAGAATATTTTAAGGGTACCGAGGAAGATTGGTTTAATTATAAATGGCAACTTAAAAATGTTATCAAGACGGTAAAACCGCTGGCAGATCTCATTGAATTATCGAAGGAACAAAAACAGGCTGTCAAAACTGCGGTTAAGAATAAAATTGCTTTTGGCATTACTCCATATTACCTGAGCTTGATGGATCCTGAACTAGCTTGTATGGATGACCATGCGATCCGTGCGCAGGTAATTCCTCCTCAGGATTACGTAAATCAAATTCTTGAGCACCACATAGATCGCGAGTTCTCTCTCGATTTTATGGGAGAACAAGATACTTCACCAGTTGACCTCATTACCCGCCGGTATCCTCTCATATCAATAATTAAACCCTTTAACACCTGTGCCCAAATCTGCATTTACTGTCAGCGGAACTGGGAGTTAGAGTGTGTATTAGAGCCCCGGGCTATGGCGCAACGTAAAAAAGTGGATCGGGCACTGGATTGGCTGGATGAACACCAGGTGGTTGGTGATGTTCTTATTACAGGCGGTGATCCCCTGGTGATGAAAAATACCCAACTGCAACGAATTATAGAAATTCTTTCGAAAAAGAAACAGATATATCGCATACGAATTGGCAGCCGTACACCGGTGGTTCTGCCTATGAGAATTACAGATGAGCTAGTGGATATGATAGCCGGTTTTCATAATCCTCCCCGGTTGGAGATAGCTTTAGTAACCCACTTTGAACATTCTTACGAAATAACCCCGGATGCCATGGAGGCCGTTCAAAAACTTCGCAAGGGGGGCATCAGTGTTTATAATCAGCAGGTCTATACAATTGAAAATTCCAGAAGGTTTGAACTGGTCAAATTGAGACGGGATCTAAAATCAATCGGTATAGATCCTTATTATACTTTCAATATGAAAGGGAAAGAAGAAACAGCCGGCTACATGGTTCCCATTGCCCGCATTTTGCAGGAGAGGAAAGAAGAAACCCGCTTGCTCCCCGGTCTGGATCGCACCGATGAACCGATTTTTAACCTGCCGAAGTTAGGAAAAAATTATCTGCGCTCGGCACTTGATCGTAGATTGGTCATGATTTTACCTGACGGATCCCGGGTCTATGAATTTCATCCCTGGGAGAAAAATCTCGCCGCCATGCCGCCTTACAATTATGTTGATGTACCCATTTATGAATATCTGGAAGAATTAGTAAATCGGGGAGAAAATATTCAGGATTATGAGACCATCTGGTATTATTATTAATAGAAAATTTTAGAAAATAAAATCTGTAAAATTTAGTATCTCTTCCATACTGGCAAAACTGACACCGTTATCCAACTCTCCAACAATATTAATATTTTCCTAACCTGCAGCACCTGAATTCTTTCAAATGAATATAAAATCAGCAGTTCTAAACTACTTTTCCATCGAAGCTTTATAAGCAAGGTTGAGAAGCGTAACCGGATGCATAACTTGAATGGGTAATTTTCTCTTCTTCAGACCATATATAATCTGTCCCATGCAACCCGGATTACCCGTGAGTACAATTTCCGCACCGGTTTCTTGAATATTATCTATTTTACGATCCAAAATTTTCATGGAATCGTGATATCGTGTTAAATTGTAAATACCGGCACTTCCGCAACACCAGCTGGCCTCTTTTAATTCAGAGAATTGAATGCCAGGGATGGCTTGCAGTAAATCTCTGGGTTCCTGACTAATTCCCTGGGAATGCAGCAAGTGACAGGCATCGTGGTAGGTAACTTTTTTTGGGAAGGGAGTTTTCGGTTTCCTAAAATTATTTTCCATCAGGAATTCACTGACATCTTTGGTAATCGTACTAATTTTTGCAGCTTTTTCCCGGTAATCTTCATCATCTGCGAGAAGTTGCTCATATTCCTTCATAAAGGCACTGCATCCAGCCGAGTTGATAACGATGGCATCCAGATCGTATTCAATGAAAATATCAATATTCTTACGTGCCAGTTCTTTTGCATTCTTAAAATCTCCGTTATGAGCTGCCAGAGATCCACAACAAACTTGAGATCCGGGGGTAATTACTTCACAGTTGTTTATCTGAAGCACCTCAACCGTGTCAC
>CBDUVK010000281.1:0-3972 GCA_965370645.1 uncultured bacterium | reverse complement strand
AGGGATGGCTTAAGCCAAGGGTGAGTTCATAAATCATATCAACTTCTGATGATAGTATCTAAAATCCATGTATTCTTTCGACTTATACATGACAACAAGTCTTAAACCCGATAACATTAGCCGCAGCTAGGGCACCGCCACTTAGACATTCGGAATTTCACCCGTTCCGGTCACCGGAACTTTCACTGATTTTTTCTGGAGGTCGATTGAATTTCTCTGGTAACAAACGATTATTCTGTCTTTAAAATGACAAGTAATTATATTAATAGAATATTAAAGAGTAAAGCAAGTAATAGCGTGACTTTAAAGCATTTCCCCGCAGTATTTACAATATTTTGCATCACTATCGTGATCTTCGGCGCTGCAATATTTACAAGCCTGGGTACTCATTTTCTTTAATGCGCTACCTTTTGCCATGGCGACAGTTACAATTCCGGTGGGAACCGCAATAATGGCGTAACCCAGGATCATAATGATTGATGCCAGAAATTGCCCCGCACCGGTTTTGGGTGAAATATCTCCGTATCCAACTGTGGTTAAGGTTACGATTGACCAGTAGATACTCCGGGGAATGCTGGTGAACCCATTTGGGGGACCTTCAATCAGATACATCAGGGAACCGAAAATGATGACCATCGCCAGTACTGTGAAGAGAAAAACGGTGATTTTGCGGCGGCTTTCCCGCAATGCCTGGCGAAGTTGGCGGGCTTCATTGATATATTGTACTAATTTTAGCACCCGGAAAATCCTTAGAATCCGGAGTACCCGTATGACCAGCAGGTATTGGGTTCCCGGAAGAATCACACTTATATAGGTGGGTATAATTGCCAGAAAATCAACCAATCCAAAAAAACTGGTAGCATATGATAAAGGCCGGCCTATACTGATCAGGCGCAGGAGATATTCAACGGTAAAAAGAATGGTAAAGAACCACTCGATAAGGTACAGTCCCGCTCCATATCTCTCTCCGATAGAAGCTACACTATCAAGCATCACGGCAATGACGCTAATGACAATGCTGATGATGAGAATAATATCAAACCAGCGACCCGCCGGTGTGTCAGCTTCAAAAATAATCTCATGCAGTTTGGCTCGCCAGGCAGAGAGGGAATCTTTATTTTTAAGATTATCCATAATTGCGGAATTAATTATTGCTTTGAGTAAACTAAAAAGAAATTCTCCTGCAGCCAACACTGGAAATGAAAATTTTTAGATGAAGATGCAATGGTAACAAAGGTACAAAAAGATAGTTTGCTATTTAACTTTTGCAGCTGCTTTACCAAATACTCTCACTTTATTGCGCCCAGTTTTTTTTGCTCTCAAAAGGGCCTGGTCTGCGGCTTTTAGTACTTCCTGGGGCTGGTCATGTTTTTCATCACGTTCGGCAATCCCGATACTGATGGTGATGCGGACTCCTTTTACGGAGCGGGGTGCGCTCTTCGTATTATCCGGCTTATTGGGAGGACGTTTGGTACTGCGAATGAAAAAAGGAGTCTCAGCGACCTCTTTTCTCATCTGCTCCGCGAAAACACGGGTTTCATTTACTGTTTTTCCGGGATAAATGAGCGTAAATTCTTCGCCGCCATACCGGAATGCCTTGCCACCGCCCTCTGCTTTTGACAATTTGGATGCCACCATGCGTAATACCTGGTCGCCGATATCATGTCCATGGTTATCGTTAAACTTTTTAAATTTATCGATATCGATCATTGCAATCGAATACCGATTGGGCATTTTTAAAAAAAATTCATTGAGAGACCGCCTGGCAGGCAGGCCGGTTAATTCATCCCGGTAAGCCACATTGTGCGAGTATTCCAGAACTGACATAACCAGGATTAAAGCAGCGGTTGAGAAATAAAAAGTACTGACGGGTGCTGCTTCGCCCGGAAGGAAGGCAAAAAAAGTGATCAACAGCACCCAGAAAAACCCACTCTCTATAGCATCTTTTTTAAGTATAAAATTGGCGACCATGAAAACCAGAGCCAGTATATATAGAAAAACAGAGAGCTGGGGAAGGGCGATACTATCCCAAAAGGGTCCTCTGAAAATATCGAAGTTCAGGAATTTAAACATTGTCAGTTGACGGTACTTAATCATCGTATAAATAAAGAATGGCTGGACTAGCAGTAGAGACAACCTCCCCAGCCCGTGTATTGTAAAAATTCCCCGCTCCCGGAGGAAGGCGATAATTGCAATATTCAGAGGAACCAGAAAAGTGAGAATATTATAGGTGGTTTGATCGATCATTAAATTGTTATCCGGTCCGAATGTTAAGTTCCGAAAAATACGGTCTGCGAAGGCAAGAATAATCAAAACAAAGATGAGTCGACTGCGGCTGAAACGCCAGCCGAGAAATATTCCGACGATAAGCACCGCATAAGGATAGAGCGTATTCAGGGTAGGGATCATCGCGGAGAGGGTCTCTGAGTAGTCAATAAATAAAGCCCCGGCAAAGATGATACTGCCCGGAATGAAAAATTTGATGATAATTCTGAACAACACTCCGAATTCCTTCTATTTGCTGTTATTATTTTCGTAAGATGTAACGCTCAACTTTAATCCCTGGATATTATCCACTCTTACCATTTTACCGACCGTCAGGGATTCTCTTCCAAAGGCTTGCCAGTATTCGCCTTTAATACGAACCATCCCGGATTTACCTTGCCATTCCAGCACTTCTGCATCCTTGCCAATTAAACCTTCACCGCCACTTTCCAGCGGTCGTTTTTTGCGAAAGGAGAATCCCAGTAGCGGTAAAACGACATGTTCCAGAATTTCGTAAAGCAGGAAAACCGCAATGACGGTGATCAATATTTTCTCAATCACTAGCTATTCCTTTCAAACACCTTCACCCGCCATCCCGTTTCACAGTATATCCTTCTTCAGTTAGATAAATTTCAACTTTTTGACGCTGATCACCCTGTATTATAATAATGCCATCTTTGACCGATCCACCGCTCCCGCAATAACGCTTTAATTCACCTGCCACTTGTTGCAGTTGATTTTCGGGAAGATTAAAACCGTGAAGAGTGGTGACGGTTTTTCCTCTGCGGCCCTTCACTTCTCGTCTGATCTTAATGATTTTCCCCGGTGGTCCGCTTGATTTCTGCTGAGGTTCCATTTTTTCTATGGTTCCATATTCCGTGGAATAGACCAGTTTGTTGGATTTACTCACTGCGTATATCCTCCGATTGATGCGACCTACAGCGTGCCCGTCTGGCGGTGATGATAGAGCCAGTCATGCAGATAAAAAACAGCGGTCCCAGATAGCTAAAAAATTTGTTCCGCGGGTTATCCATAACGTCGTCAGCATGGCACAAATCCACAAAAATGTTACAGTAAGCTCGTATTTATATTTCATTGGCGGACTCTTTCAGTGACGCAGAATGTTCTGTCTCGGTGGATAATTCTACAATAGAACATCCTGCATTACTTGGGTGATCCAACACCAGGGCACCCCGATCTTCCTTGCGTAAGCTCCAGAGAACTATAGCATCGCCACCCGCAGCAACGGTAAACAGTAATCCGAAGCTCATGAGCGCGCCATTTCCGCTGAAAATTCCCAGGGCAGCAGGAATAATCCCCAACAGTAGACCGGGCATCAAAGCTCCCCAGCGATAGGCCCGGATGTTTAATGGTTCCCGGCAGTGAGCATAAGGTGACAGGACTTTAAAATTTATTCCGTAACGAATTGCATTAAAAGGTTTTTTACCCAGCCAGGTCCAGGTGAGTCCGTGCAACAATTCATGGAGGAGGATGCCGATGATCAGTACCAACATGGACAAGGAAAAATGCTTAAAAATCATCAGTCGGGTATCCACCAGGTCCTGTCTGCCCCACAAGAAGAGATAAGCGCCTACAAGGATGATAGCCGCCGGGAGGGCAAAGAACAGACTGTACAGATTGGCCATGGCCATTGATATTGAGAGGTCCTTTTTTATTTCGAATTCAGAGTGATTCATAGTATTTTTA
>CBDUVK010000280.1:0-4004 GCA_965370645.1 uncultured bacterium | reverse complement strand
TTCCTGAATATAATAGTTGTTGGTCCAATCCGCGGGATCCGTCATTACGACACCCTCAAGAGTAACATCATATCCTTCAAAGGGTGAATCGCCATCCGGGTATCCCCAGGTATATTGCACATCTTTAATATCTAAACCCTGATCCCGGATAATATAGCTATAAATGAACTGAGTGGTATCGCCCGGAAACTGGGAGCCTTCACCATCGTTATCGATTGCTTTTACAAAATAACGAACATATGCATTATTTGCCTGCGCTGGAATCGGGCAGGAAAATGTATCGGCTGTTGTAACGCTCATGCTTATCGAATCAAAGGCTGCTTGATTCACACTGTACAAGAGCTTTGCCGACGCTACAGACCCATTATCTACGATAACTGCCGAAACATCCACAATATCCGTCGAGAGCGGAACGCCCGGATTGCGGGAAATATCGGAAATTGTCGGGGGATTGGTTAATATTTCAATGTACGAATCATCCCGCGGATTGACAGTAAAATAAGCCGAACCCACATCCCGGGTAAAACCGGTTATATTCAGATTGGTCCCATTGGAGGGCCAGGGATTATATCCGCTGTTAAACTGGTTTCGGTAATACAAGAAATAGTCATCAATATAACCGTTGCCTGTGCCATCAGTAATTACGGCTGTGTTACTCGAGAAACTGTTATTGGTGACGGTTGCCCCTTCAATACGGACTTTCATTGATTCCCATTGTTCCCCTGCGCCATGGGTTTCGACATCAACGCAGGTTAACACTTTAACACCCGGCAATGGATTTCCACTGGAAACAATGCTCACCGGTACTGCGGGATTGGTCAGTAAATTCAGCTGAGTTAAACCGGTATAGGTGGCAACACGTCCCGTAAAATAACAGAAGTCACCTTCCTGTACAAAACCGAACAGGGTATTCACCGCAAAACTGTCATCCTGAATAATGAAAAACCCTGACCAGGGATCCTGGGTCCCATCAGTCAGATAGCAGGACCAGCGGGCACCCACATACAACTCTCGTGGACCATGTTGAACATATCCTCCAACCACCACCGTGTCCCCCAGATATAATGACGTTTCTGACGAATCCGGATTGGGAACCCACTGAATATCGTGAATCGATACCGTGTCATATACTGCCTGGGAAAATGTTACTTGAGGTAAAAATAATACCAGAAAGAACAACGAAAATGCTGTAGCTAAACTTTTCATAGCTCATCCTCCTTTAAATTAATTTGGTTATAACATTAATTGGGTTATCCACATTTATTTGATAATAACAAATTTCCCTTTAAATATTTCGCCATTATTAAGGTCTTTTACGGTAAACAGATATAGTCCGGTAGCCAGGGCCTGATCATTACTCGAAACCAGGTCCCAGGCATGTTCACCCCCGGAAAAAACAGGCGCTCTATCTCCGGGAGAGAACTCCCGAAACCATTTAATATCTTTTCCGTCATAGGTCGTAGCGTGATGATTAAACTGGTCCACCAGGTCGCCTGCAAGGGTGTAAATTCTTACTTCGCAGCTGGCAGGCAAATTGAAAAAAACGATCTTTCGCTCTCTTTCAAATCCTCCATCCCACAGGGCATTGGCGCGGTATGGATTTGGGTAAACTCCGATTTTTCGTCTCGCTTCAGGTGTGCTGGGAGGTGTTCCGGGTACCACGATTACCGAATTTTGTAATCTACTACTTTCCAGGCTGGGCAGATTGATTTTTATATCACCACTATCAAATGCGGTCACTGCAATGGCATACTGCCATCCATTATGGAGTTTATCAATTTCCAGTTGATAGGTATAAAGGACTGTATCCGGTAAACCGGTTTCCGGATTCATCTCAATTTCTTCTATGGGATTGTCGAGAAGTATACTGTCCAACCCCGTATCATAGAAGAGCTTATCTTTCAGGTCGTATTCTCTGATCAATTGCATATTACTCAGGATACCATCTGGTGAACGGTCATCTCCCAGAAAGGAGCGATAAACCCGGAAGCCCTCAAAGTCATGCAGCTTTGAGATCAGGTCGATGGATTCTTCCGCTCGGGTATCCCATAAAAGAGTAATTTTCCCATCACCCGGGATTACTTTCAAGCGCGGCGGTGTTGGAGGGGTAGGGAGAATATATCGATCAAGGATACCATTGGGGATTACATCTTCGGTAGAATCGGTGCCGACATAATCCAAAATTCCATTGCGGTTAGTATCCTCTCCATAATAAGCACGATAAGCCCAAGCGGCATTTTCGAATAAATTTTTCTTCACCTTGTCGCTGTCACGGTTAGCTGGAATATCGTTATCGTTTCCAAATTCCTTGGCACAAACAACGGCATAAACGATATTGATAGAGGAGTCTGGGGGAATTGTTCCGAAAGGCCCAGTGGAAATAAGACTCATGCGGTTGCCCGGATTCTGATAAATATTGGCCACAAAATAATTCTCATTCATTGAGGTTTCCATCCGGGCATAACGACTGGCTTCGTCCGCCGGTGCACGATCTTCATCGGTATCGCCTCCGGAAAACAACCACCATTGGTGAGTCGCTTCACGCTGATATAGGGGGTCATTCTTCACCGGGTCTGCACCCATCAATGCCATGGCAACATAACTATTGCTAAAACCCCGATCGCCACTATGATCGTAACAATATACCATTTTCATTGAATCATTATCAGCATACCCCACGCCGGCATATAAATAAAAAGGAGAGCCAACCCGCGGTGGGGTGATATTGGTATTCCTGACCACCAGATCTGCCCACATCCCAACATGCAAGTCTTTTAATGTATCCTTCTGGCCGCCATATCCAACATTCATAAGGGTGTAATTAAAAATGACAAAAGCATCAGCAAAGGGATAATTCCAGGCATAGGTTTCCAAATGGACTGCTATTCCCAGTGGTTGATGATAAGGGATAGGAATGGTCGTACCGGGCACGGTAATGTTGGTATCAGAGAAATCGCAGCGGAAATCCTGATGGCTGACGGCACTGGGAGCGAAATATTTATTATCTTCCAGAGAAGAAGCTTCAATGACGCGATCTGTCAGTTCCGCGGTATTGGTAAATTCAAAATTGGCATTCACGCCTCCAAGTCTGGGAATATTAAATGCCCCGGTAGTTACCCTGGTCCCAGTGGGAGTCTTGCCACCGACCCATAGTCCCCCTACAAAAATATGTTCGATTGCTGAGCCTTTCGGAAATTCACAGGAGGGTTGATCAACCGGAGACTGTTCCACAAAACCATCTCCAAACGTGGCATAATTTGTAATAGTTATCCCAATGTTACCAGTGGTTGTATATTTCGAATTGTCATCCACCATCGGTTTGGCAAAGCGTGGATCTACCGGTAGGTTTTGGGAAAAAAGTAATGAGAAGAAATAATGGGAAATTAAAAAAATGATTAAAGGGTATTGCATAAATGCCTTGGTCCGAAAATATAAATTAAAGCAGAAATGCTTCAGGAGATTTTAATGCTCTTTGAATTTATCAAAATATGAAAATTATAAATCGCAGAATTTGGAAGAAAAGCGAAGCTTCTATTCAGTATAAGTTCATTGGAAAATACAATTCTCAAACGATTTTGTCAATACTGAAAGTAGAAATTATTACAGCATATTCTAAGCAACAAAATTATAGATACTTAGCAAGATTTAAAACAGTTGAGGACTATTTTTTTTGAACCAATACAGCCCTGATTTCTAATATTAAAAACCAATAAATTATTTTTAATGATTTCAAATAAACATAAATTTCTTAATTTGAGTTCGCTGGTCACCTTATAAAAAATTTTACAATTGACAATATTAATCTTCTTTTCTAAATTTTTTATATTAAGCTTTCTTTTATTTATGAATTCTAAAGATAAAGCTATCGATACAGAATCATTGGTTATTTCAAGTGACCAAAATGAATTATCCAAGGTAGAAAACCTTTCAAACCGAATTTCAAAGAAGGTTTCCTTGAGTGAAGGGAAATCTGATAATCTCGCCATTGTTTTAACCGAACTGGT
>CBDUVK010000279.1:0-4025 GCA_965370645.1 uncultured bacterium | reverse complement strand
AAATTCCAGGTAGGAAAATCAGTGTCAGTAATTTACAATATGTATTCATATCATTTATAATATAACACGGTTCATCTTTGAAAGATTCATAAAAAAAATCGTGGTTGGTAGAAACCCAGGATATACATTTGAACACCGAATATTGAACGCTGAATTTTAGAAATTCCAAATTCTGCACTCTGCGCTCCAAACTCCCGATTCCAAAATCCGAATTCTACATTCCCTGTCTGCTGCAGGCCCGTCTGGCCACCGGCCAGGCAGGCAACCTCTTCTCTTGATAAGTAATACTGTCCGGTTAAAAATGAATTTTCATAATTTTATCGATTTCGCTGAATAGGCTGTATCCCGTGACCCTCCCCAAGCCCTATAAATAGGGCTTTTCCCCTCCCTTATGCATAAGGGAGGGGATTAAGGGGTGGGTCAATTCTACCAGCTGAAAATGAAGTTTTCGAAATACATCTTACCTTTAAATGCTATTATTACTTTATTTTTACATGGTCATTAGCACAGTTAATCGGACACCACTGCTTAAAAAGAGAAGGGGCTGAATTGCAAGATAAACGGGTCATTTCTTCCCAAGAGAGGGATTTTCCCGGAAGGGATGGCTCACGCCAGGGGTGAGATTGTAAATCAAATTGATTATTGATGATTATATCTCAATTCTATATATTCTTTTGCATTATGCACTACAATTAATTTAAAACCGGACAGTATTTGCTTGCTGCTAGCAGGGGAAAGCTTGTCCCGATTTGGTTGAGGGAGAAAGAGATACGGTACAATGTTATCTTATGCTTTCTGAAATAAATTTGACAATCAAACGGTTTCTTGAAAGAAGGATTAGATGAAAGAATACTTAAATCAGCAGGTTGATGTAGAGGATTTTAATCTGGTTTCGGTCATTGATGAACTACCACTCTGGTCGGCCCCCTTCGGATTGCGTTTGCTTGAGGTTGTAAAATTAAAGAAAAATATGAACGTCTTGGATATCGGATGCGGACTGGGATTTCCTCTCATAGAATTGTCGCAGAGACTTGGTTGCACCAGTAAAATATACGGAATTGATCCCTGGGGGAAAGCTTTAGAAAGAGTCCGATTGAAAATGAAAGTCTACGAGATTAAAAATATAGAGATCGTCGAAGGGTATGCTGAAAAAATGCCTTTTGAAAACGGTTTTTTTGATCTGATCGTCTCCAACAACGGGATTAATAATGTTGAGGATATGCGGCAAACTCTGAAGGAATGTTACAGAGTTTGTAGAACAGATGCTCAGATGGTCTTTACTTTAAATTTAGAAGATACCATGATGGAGTTTTATAGAGTTTTTGAGCAGACACTGCAAGAAGAAAATTTACATTCGGAAATCGCGACGATGAATGAACAAATATACTCCAAAAGAAAGCCCTTGGAGGAAATCAAGTCTCTGGTAACTACCGCCGGATTTTCCATTAAAAATGTAGTTAATGATGATTTCAATATAAGATTTGTTGATGGAACGAGTATGTTTAACCATTACCTGATTAAATACTGGTTTCTGCCCGGTTGGAAAGATATTTTGAAAGAGGGAAATATGATGTTCGTTTTCGATAAAGTAGAAACGAAACTAAATGAGCATGCGAAAATCAACGGTGAAATCTCCTTGACAATTCCTTATGTGGCAATTGATTGTAAGAAAGATTAAAATACAATCCAAGGTGCATATTTGCTATTACAGAAAAGCTGATCTGAATTTATTTTCGATACGAACCTGGAAATATCTAAGGTTGGTTAAATTTGTTGAAAGAGGGATTAAAAATTGCCCATAACAAAAATCGTCCCGCCCAATATTTCAGAGATGGAAGTTAAACAGATTGCTCTGGAAGATTATAATCTAAAAGTCAGTGTACGTTCGTTGGTAAGTGATATCGGGCAGAATTTCCATCTTACTGCGCATGACGGGAAGGAATATGTTTTTAAAATTGCTAACCAGGCCGAATCTCGTCCGCTGCTCGAAGCACAAAATGAAGTTTCAGAACGTCTGGCAGAAATGGAAAACAGTTTTCAATATCCCCGCATTGTTCCATCGTTATCCGGACAACAGATCTTTTCATTACCTGCTGCTGATGGTCAATATTATAACGCCCGCATGTTAACTTTTTTACCCGGTACATTTTTAACAGACATCCGCCCGCACACTACAGAGATGTTGTTCTCGTTGGGTCAACTGTTGGGACGGATGGACAAAGTTCTGTGTGAATATCATCATCCGGCACTGGACCGTTACTGGCACTGGGACCTGAAACACGCTTTGGACCTCAGGCATTATTTGACTGAAATTAAGGATGCACGAAATCGAAGCCTTGCGGATCACTGGTTACTGCAGTTTGAAACACAGGTTCTTCCTCGAATCCCGCTGCTGAGAAAAAGTGTGATTCATAATGATGCGAACGACCACAATATTCTGGTAGGTCCATCCGGGAAAGTGAGCGGACTCATCGATTTTGGCGACATGGTGCATTCCTGCACCGTGTTTGAACTGGCTGTTGCCCTGGCCTATGTCATACTTGATAAAGAAGATCCCCTGACCGTCGCGATCCCAGTAGTACAGGGATATAATAAGACTAATCCTCTTTTAGAAGAGGAACTGGAAATCTTGTTTTACCTGGTTTTAACCCGAGTGACCAGTAGCGTGATCATCTCGGCTTATCAGCAGAAATTACGCCCGGACGATCCTTATCTATCGATTACTGCAGAACCGGCATGGGCGTTGATGAAAAAAATGGTAGCCATCAATCCTGTAGATGCTGAACGGAGATTTCGAAAAGCCTGTAATTTTCCCATGGCTGAGCTGGAAGAGCTGAGCCGTAGAAACATTCATAAACTTCGCACTATACATATCGGAAAATCTTTGAGTGTTTCTTATAAAAAACCGCTTAAAATCACCGGCGGTGCCATGCAGTATCTGTTTGATGATGACGGTAAAACATATTTGGATTGTGTTAACAATGTATGCCACGTGGGGCACTGTCATCCTCGGGTAGTACGTGCAGGTCAATTGCAGATGGCGATTCTGAATACTAATACCCGCTATCTTCATGATAACATTGTTCAGTATGCTAAACGTCTCACCATAAACATGCCGAAGCAACTCAGCGTATGTTTCTTTGTCAACTCCGGTAGCGAAGCAAATGAACTGGCATTACGACTGGCACAAACCTATACCGGCCAGAAAAATTGTATTGTAATGGATCATGCCTATCATGGTAATACCTCTTCGCTTATAGAACTCAGCCCCTATAAGTATGACGGCCCCGGTGGCAAAGGTCCTGCCCCACATATACAAAAAGTAATTATGCCTGATGTTTATCGCGGACCCTTCAGAGCAG
Organism: uncultured bacterium; assembly: GCA_965370645.1. Classification (GTDB taxonomy): domain Bacteria; phylum Calditrichota; class Calditrichia; order RBG-13-44-9; family RBG-13-44-9; genus RQOF01. The sequence goes on along the minus strand of CBDUVK010000279.1, from coordinate 663 downwards.
ACGATCCAAAAGCTGCCGAAAAATATGCCAAATATGTGCAAAACGCTATCACACAAATTCAGCAGAAAAATCAGGGCCTGGCTGCATTTTTCTGTGAATCGCTTCCGGGAGTGGCCGGTCAAATTGTGTTTCCCGAAGGGTACCTGAAAGCAGCATTCCGCCATATTCATGAGGCCGGAGGTGTTTGTGTGGTTGATGAAGTACAAATTGGATTTGGGCGGGTGGGAACACATTTCTGGGGATTCCAGACGCAAGGTGTGGTTCCGGACATCGTTACCCTGGGTAAACCGATTGGAAACGGGCATCCTCTGGGAGCGGTCATCACTACTCCCGAAATCGCAAATGCGTTTGACAACGGAATGGAATACTTTAATACCTTTGGTGGTAATCCGGTATCCTGTGCGGTGGGGCTGGCGGTGTTAGACGTGATACAGGATGAAAGCCTGCAGGAAAACGCTCTGGAAGTTGGAAACTATTTCATGACTGAACTTGAAAATTTAAAATCAAGATACGATCAGATTGGTGATGTGCGGGGACTCGGTCTGTTTATTGGTATTGAGCTTATCCTTAACCGCCAAACACTGGAACCGGCAATGAATGAAGCTAAAGTTATTGTCGAGTGAATGAAGGATAGAGGTGTGCTGTTAAGTATCGATGGCCCCC
>CBDUVK010000278.1:0-4039 GCA_965370645.1 uncultured bacterium | reverse complement strand
ATCTTCGGCCATTTTTCTGAAGGTAGTCCACTTCCCTCCCGTGATGGTCACCAGACCGGATTCACTCACCAGGAGGTAATGGTCGCGGGAAATAGTGGCGGTATCGGTCTGGTCCCCCGGGGTAACCAGGGGGCGGATTCCCACAAATATACTGCGGATATCCGAAAGCTGGGGGTCCTTGGTCAGATACCTGGCGGCATGGGCCAGCAAAAATTCGACCTCTTCTTCCATCGGTTGTGGCTCCAGGGTAGGGGCGGGAATGGGAGTATCGGTGGTGCCGACCAAAACTTTACCATTCCAGGGGACGGCAAACAGAACCCGTCCATCATCTGTATGGGGAACCATGATGGCTGATTCCCCCGGGAGAAATTCCTCATCCAGAACCAGGTGGATACCCTGGCTGAGGGTCAGAAGATTTTCTGCTGAGGGATTGTCCATTTTTAAGATCTGATCGGTAAATATGCCGGTCGCATTGACCACCGCCTTGGTATTGATTTGATATTCTTTGCCGGTTTCCGAATCCACTGCCACAACTCCCTTTACCAAACCATTCTTTTTCAGCAGGGCAGTGACCGGCATATAGTTTATAACGGTTCCCTTTTGATCATCAATCGTCTGAGCCAGGTTAATTGCCAAACGGGAATCGTCAAACTGGCCGTCATAATACATAATGCCACCCCGTAATTCTTCCGGCTCGAGGGTTGGAATATGCTTCAGGGTATCTTCATGGGAAAGCATACGGGACGGTTTCAGACCCAATTTCCCGGCCATCAGGTCGTATATTTTTAGTCCGATACCGTAAAAGGGACCGCTCCACCAGTCATAAGCGGGTACCACGAAAGAGCGGTGATGTACCAGGTGGGGCGCATTTTGGATCAGCAATCCTCTCTCTTTCAGGGCTTCAATAACCAGGGAGACATTCCCTTGCTGCAGATAGCGGATTCCGCCATGAATTAATTTTGTACTGCGGCTGGACGTTCCTTTACAGAAGTCGTGTTGTTCCAGCAGCAAAGTTTTATATCCTCTGGATGCTGCTTCCAGGGCGGTTCCCAAACCTGTGGCACCGCCACCAATTACAATCACATCCCACTCTTTTCCCTTCTCCGCAATTCTGTCCAGCATGATTTTTCGATTCATAAGATTTTGCTCTTTCCAGGGTATTGATTATTTGGAATGACTAATTCAAATAGAACACCTCTAATAAATTGAGTCGGTGGCCGACAGTATAGTCGGGATAAATTCTTTCAGTGAGTTGCAAATTAGCGCGCCCGATAAACTGAATACGGATGTCATGTACGCCAGGTGGCAGTTCAATTTCACCGGCATAGCAGTATCGTGGAAGACTCGACCAGATTCTCAGATCCGGATTCTCGGTAGCATCGAAAATGGCATCAACACCAAGATTAATGATATTTCGCAGAATGAAATTATCTTCGGTTTTGGTCTCTTTTTTCAATTTTTCTTTGGCTTTATGGGCCACAATGCCTTTGACTACCGTGCGGGTAATGGTCTTCAGGTAAATAATATGTTTTTTAGCCTCAAATGTAAAATTGGCCACTCTCCCCATATCCTCTAAAAGTTGCAGCTCGGCCGACTCCTGCCCATTGATAAAAACCTTAATCTGGTTTACAACCGATGTCTGGTTTTTCATTTCGGGAAATGAAAATTTAAAATGCCACCCTTCTTCCAGGCCGGGTAAATTCAACCATATTTTATTTTTTTGACCTGCCGGATCGGAGATGATGATGAAATTTTCAAAAGTTGTGATTTTCCCCCCCACTGCTACCTTTCGGGGAGAATGGCCGGTAAATGCCAGAATATTGAGAAAAGTGCCGCTATAACGGGGATCGTTCTCAAGAAAAGCAGGTTTTGGGAAATCATATACTTCCGGATACAGGCGCCAGGCATCCCGGGTATTTTCATAAGAAATTCGGGCGTTATCAATTTCACCATCCTCACGAAAAATGAGATAGCTTAGATAATTTGCCAGGGCATCCTCATAAAATCCCGTAGCCCTTTTTTCAATCCGGATTCCGGTGGTATCATCATCATTCCATTTATCAACCCACTCCCCATATTTGGTATCCATTTGCCGTAATTTATCGTTCAGCCGTTTGATTTCCACATAGGCGCCTGCGAAATCATTTAATCCGATGAAATTAAGAGCTTTGAATATGTTGACATAAATTTCATCGTAAACTTCACCGCTGTAATCGAGTGCGTTGTCATTCATCATTGCCGAGAGCAATGCCTTGCTGACACTACGAGTAAATAATTCCTCCATAACAAAGTCTGCCCGGTCCAGGTTATCATTACTTTTCGAATACTCTTCCTGATAGTGGAGAACCAATCCCTTATTCAGATAATATAAAACCCGGTCTTTTTCCTGATATACTTTTTTCTCTCGGTACTGCTCAAGTCTCTCGGAGGCTTTCTCGAAATTGCCGGCTGCCAGGTCGGTACTGATCTGGGTATCTGCCTCTGATTTGGTGCGCATGGAGGAACAGGCCACCAACAGAAAAAAGAAATATATCACAAGAAATCTGAAATAGAATATCATTGAATTAAATTGGAATTAAGAATGATGATGCTCGTTAATCGGTACTCGTTTCTCGCCTCTCGTTTCTTATTGGTCGTTAAATCATCATTGATAAAGAAAGTATCCAGGATCTAGGATCAAGAATCGAGTTTCCGCTATTCAGTAACGAGCACCGAGCGCCGAGTACCGCGTTTATTTAATATTAACTGCGTCCTTTGCGTCTTGGCGGTTTTACATGATCAATTATCCAGGCTAGATCACCAGCTGTATTTATCCTGTTCGATGAGTTTTTTAATTTTCTTTTCACCGATCCATACCTTGGTATTTTTCTCAATATTGATCAACTCAAGATTAACCTGGTAATATACAACTTTTTGTCCTTCAACTGCGTCAACAATGGAATTAAGAGAGCCCAGCAGCATGTGATCCGCCCCGGTCTCATCGGCCCATTTTTTCATGGTTTCCCTGGAGGAGAAATGTTGCTGATCCAGACGCTCTTCGCGTAGCTGCTCACGCTCGTCAGAGGTGGCAACGAAGGTGACTTTTCCGGAATTGAGTAGTTCTCTCTCGATATCTTTGGTGAAAACATCAGTGTTGATATGTTCGCTGCTTTTGTTACGAACCTGTCCCACGATGATAACCGGTTTTTTCCCGGTCATTCTGCCAAAGTCATCCAACCAGGGGCGCGATAGCAAATCCTCTATCATGGCCTCAGCGGTCATGCGGGAATCGGTATCATTCCAGCGTCCGCTGAGATCGGTGACACTCTCGCTGGAGACCCGGGTTACTTTGCGTTTGGAGCCGGCACAGCTTATCAGGAAAGCTACTGCGATAAGCAGAATGAATAGGTTGAATATTTTTGTTCGTTTCATAAAATGAATCCTCCGATGTCAATATTTTTAACCTGCTGTTTTATTTAGTAATATTAATCATTTTTTACATTTTTTTCAATTATTTATCACTTTGAATTTTTAATGAAAATCATGCTTGCTTATTTCATTCAATATCGTAATAAACTACAAGTCATTGCGAGGATCGAGCACTCAATATATCCAATATTTTAGAATGATTATCAAATTTTTGAGTGCTTGAGAGGAAGCAATCTCCTTTTTTTTATTATTAATACCGGGATAATCTTACATCCCGATTTATCTCAGAGGGATTCCTCTTCAGCTCGGGGAAAAGATCCTCCACAAATTTTAGGGCTTTAGCCCATAGTAAACCAATTTCGAATTTATGAAGATTTCTTCCCGCAGATGCGGGACTCGAAATGATAGTTTATTAACCATATAATAAATAAGATGTTATTATTAATTATTCGAGAATGAAGCATAATTCTCATTCAGGTATATTAAAAAAAGGGAAATCCGAGCCGGACTTCCCTCTATTATCGTTGAGATTCTTTTTTGCTGTGACTATCAAACTGAATTCCTGTTTTAATAACCAGTAGCAGTAATAATCCCATTTACGGATTCAAGTTCAATTCTGCCCTGGCCGGTC
>CBDUVK010000277.1:0-4065 GCA_965370645.1 uncultured bacterium | reverse complement strand
AGGGACTTTGTCCGTTGGAAATTTGAGGATTATTTAAATGATATGCTGAAACTGTATGTGATCCACCACCATTCAGAGTTACACTGAGGCTCCTGCTTCCATTGACTAAGACGGTATTCCCTGGTAGCGAAGCCGTGAGGTCGGTTGATGATACTCCGAATGAATCCTGCGCACTGGTGACTACATTCCAGTTGGCGTCCACACCATTTACCTGCATCGGGAATGGTTGACCACTGAGTTGATCATTGGGATTACCACTATACCCCGGGGAGATTCCGGGCGTTGCCACAATACCCGGGACCAAAACCTGAAATTTGGCTAATGAACCGGGATTTACCCGGAATTGATTGCTGGTACCGGTATGGGGTGGAGAAACTCCATCGGTTACCGATAGTGACACCCCATTTTCAGCCCTGGTGAGGGTCACATTTCCGGTATATAAACCTTGATTCATTACAATGCTGACCGGACTAATGGTACCTGGTCCGGTGCTTGCGGAAAGTGTTAATGTTCCTGCATAACCTACCAGCCGATTTCCATTCTGGTCTTCAGCGGTAATACTAACCGGAAACGATACACCGGCTGTTACCGGACCTATTATATTGCTGAATGTAAATTGATACAGATCTCCCGGGTTGACTAATATCTGACTGCTTGTTCCCGGTAATACCGATGGTTGGGTAATATCGTGGGCGGTTACGGTGTGTACCCCGTTTCCATTTAAAGTCACTGAAAATTGTCTGGTACCATTAAATAATGGCGCGTTGGGGGGAAGACTGGCCGTAGGATCACTACTACTGAGTTGAACCACATGTGATACGGTACTGATGACATTCCACCAGTTGTCTACTGCATTCACCTGCACAGATATACTGCTACCAGCCAGTATAGGATTCACAGTACCGGTTTGACCCGGGGCAATTCCCGGCGTCGCGGTTTCCCCAGGCAGTAAAACCTGAAGTTTAGTAAGGGCGCCAGGTTGCACAGTGAATTGATTGCTGGTACCGGAATGTGGGGGTTGAGTGCGGTCCTGTACGGAGAGTGAGACAAAAGAACCAGCCCTGGTCAGGGTAATTTGACCTGTCCAAACGCCATTTACCATGGAAGCAGTTTGCGGAGAAATTGTTTGGATACCCGTTGAGGCATCCAGATCCAATTCTCCACTGAAATCGGTGACCGGATTCCCGGCTGCATCCACTGCCCGAATCGTAACCGGGAATGCAGTTGCAACAGTTTGGGGCGTGGTTATCGGATCAAATTCAAAATGATGCAGTTGGAATGAAATTACATTTATCGATGCACTCACGCCAGGAGTAATGGTCGGATTGTTGTTATCCGTGGCGGTTATAGTTTGCAATCCGTTAGTATTCAGAGTAATCGGCGCAGTAAGATGACCGCCACTTAGTGCTGTGGGACTGGGCAATACAGCGGCTGGATCGGAGGAAGTGAATGCAATGGTAGTGCTTACATTAGGAACCTGATTCCAGTACTCATCGATGGTGTAAATATCGGCATTGAATTGACCATTGGCTTGTTGATCCAGTGGAAATCCGGTTTTACCTATGATACTTCCCGGAAAATGAGTTTCCCCCGGAACCAGTGTCATGATCCGTGTATAAGGACGCGGCAGAGCACAGAACCGGTTACTTTCACCAAAAATGTTATCATCATTTACTCTGACCCAGACATCTCCGGTAACGCCGGATGCGGCGATTTTATGTCCCGCGCGATAGATGCGAATATTGCTTTTCCATTTTCCGGCTTCCAGGTGAATAGTCTCGGGTTCAATCCGCCCCGGTCCGTAATCCGTAAGTTCGGATAGAGATACATTTTTATTATATCCATTTACCCGGTTACCCTGCGCATCCCGTGCGATGATCTCAACCTGGGTAATCAGATCGCCGACTGTAACTTCACCGGGCGTATACCAGATTGGAGCACCGATATCGGTGATGGTAAAAAATGCCACTTCTACAACATCGATGGCCGGGGATACAATACTCAATACGGAGGGATCAGTTAAATCTTCGGCGGTAATAGTCTGGAAACTTGTGGTATTAAGAGTAACCGTTAAAGTAATGCTACCGTTAATCAGATTGGCAGATGCGGGCAGGGCAGCCTGAGGATCACTGGAGCTTAAAGAAACCTGGTCGGTAACTGATACTACATTCCAGTTGGCATCAGTTGCATTGACGACCACCTGAAAGGGTACTCCAATAGTTTGTGTAAAGGGATCTCCCGTATATCCGCTGGATGTTCCGGGGGCTGCTGTCATCCCAGGAAGCAATATCTGAAGTTTGGTGGCTGTTTGTGCTTCAACGGGAGATACCCAGCCCAGCTGAAATATCAGCAGGGTAGTTAAAATCGAGAAAAAGGATTTTGAGGCTATTACTTTTTTAAATACACACTTCTTCATTTGTAAACCTCCATATATCACATAATATTTTCATTATATTCAGGTAAACCCTGGCGGGTTTATTCAATGTGTTCCTTTTCTTTAGCTCTCTTGCCGTCCAGTTTTTCCAGCAATAAATTGAGATCTTCGGCTATTTCGTGCAGATAATCATTGGAACGGAGTTGAATCCGTGAATCATATTTACCCTTCAGCGCTTTTTCCAGAACCCGCTGAATTTGAATCATGGGACCCACAATCCGGTGAGATAAACGGGTACCAAACCAGAAATTGAATCCACTGATGATCAAAACCATGATAAAGACGATTGAGAACCGGATATAAAGTAAAATATCATAAGAGCGGTGCACGTTGAGATGTTCCACCACGTATAGTGAGAAAGTGAAAACAGCAATTTCCACGGCACCGAGTAATGTGAAAGCTCCGGTAAAAGCGTATTGTATGTTGGGTTTTAAATAGTAAAATTTTCGCATCTGGATTATTCCTTAAGTAATAGTATCTCTTTAGATTAGTCCTCGTGATAGTTTATTTACATATCGGTAACTGAATAAATAATCTTTAACAGAAAACAATAGCTCAACAAATCTAATATTCGCCCATTTTTGGTTTCTCTTTAGATAAATTGTATTATTTTGAAATATTACTTTGCCTGTGGTTTAGGCTTTGGAAGAAATCTTCAGAGGATTTAGGGATAAATTCTTAGAACTTTGAAAAAAATAACCGCTAATGGGAATATGGGAATAGCGGTGTTTCAGGAATTTTGATGTTAAAATTAATATCTAATTAGGGACTTAAGTATTTGAATAATTGGGGATTATATGGAGTATTTAAGCATGTTTATCAGGTTTTGGGACAGACCGGGAGGTGGTCTGATTTATTTTACCTGTAAATTTTAACTCACTTTATTTTTTTTAATATTTAAATTTCACACAAAAATTATGAGCAGTTTACCCTATCGGTTTGGTAAGCAAATTGGCTGCTTTTTCCTGCTCCCTGATGACCCGCAGAGCCTTCAAACCACCAAACAGGCTGAATAACACAAACAGATGAAATCCCATACTGAGCCAATCACTTACCAGGAAGAAGATGAGACCATCCAGGACATATAGAATCATACCCGCGATGTATATTCCCATAATCTTTTTTCGGGAAAGGTAACCGAATAATACGAAAATCCCGGAGATAAGAAGGCTTGCTGTGAAAAATATAAAATCTAAATTTAATCCACCGGAATTTCTAAATTCCCAGGCAATGAAGATGTCTTTCATCCTTGGATGCTGGAATTTAGTCAGGAGATTGCTTCGTCATCCCTGACTCGCAATGACTCTTAGGGCATAGTTATCGCGAGCGAGCGCAGTGAGTGTGGCGATCTCCGCCTTTGGATCGTTAATTAAATTTTATCGTACAGATCGATCCAATCGGGGTTTAATGATTCTATTAACTGGATCTTCTTTTTCCTGGAACCAGCCTTAATCTGTTTTTCCCGAGAAATAGCATGGTATGAATCGTCAGAAACTTCATAATACACTAATTTGTTTATATTGTACCGGTATGTGAATCCTTTGATGATTTTATTCTTGTGTTCGTAAACACGACGTTTCAGATCATTTGTAATGCCGGTATAGAGGACGGTATGGTGCTGATTGGTCATG
>CBDUVK010000276.1:0-4068 GCA_965370645.1 uncultured bacterium | reverse complement strand
CTCGACCGCAATCCGTTATTCTCCTGAACCATTCAGACATAATTCAAACACAATCCCCGGAAAAAAGGGGAACATTAGTTAATAATGAATGCATCTTAAAGCTACAGCCGGAAAACATCTGATTTTTTCTTCTTGCAATTACTTATCCAACTATTATATTTTATGTTCTAATCTAAATCGGGCCTAACGATGAAATTACTTGATGATCAAAAAAAATCCGGGGCTATGCTTAACATAACCCCCCTTATAGATGTTCTTTTTATCCTTATCATATTTTTCGCAGTCTCATCCACCTTTCTTGAACAACCCGGGATTAAACTCTCCCTCCCGAAAGCCAAAAAAACCGACTTACAAAGAATTGAAAAAGCGATACTTTTCATCACATCTAATCAGGAATTGATGTTTATGGATAAGGAAATCTCCATGGAAAACTTAGGTCCAATTTTAAAAGATGCCATGGACCAGAGTCTGGATCGGGCTCTAATCGTAAACGCCGATAAGGCCGTTCAGCACGGTTTTGTCGTAAAAATCATGGATCTTGCCCGTCAGAATGGTGTACAAAAGCTTGTGATCGCTACTGAGCAAAAATAAGGATATTATGGAGAAACAGCTGTTCAATGCGGAAATTGGACACTTGGAGATCCAACAACGCATTCTTCATTCCATCAAGAGTGAGAGATTACCTCACGCATTTCTCTTTTACGGTAAAGAGGGTACCGGGAAGGAGGCCTTTACTATTGAAATTGCTAAATTGTTGAATTGTGAGAAAGGTCCGCTGGTTATTTGCGGAAAATGCCCGTCATGCATTAAGATTTCAAACCTCGGGCATCCTGATATCAAATTTATATTCCCAACACCAGCTAGCAGTAGTGTAAAACCAGAGGATATTGCCGAAGCCCAACAGGAAAAGTCCAGGAATCCCTACAAACGTGTTTCTTTTCCGGGAAAGAGTACGTTCATATCCATAGATATGATTCGGGAATTGAAATATGAGTCTAAATTTAAACTCTATGAAGGAAAAAAGAAGGTCTTTATTATTGCGGAAGCTGACAAAATGCGACCAGAAGCAGCAAATGCATTACTGAAATTACTGGAAGAACCGCCGGCAAATTTAATGTTAATTCTCATAAGTTCTCAGATTCATCGCATCCTGGCAACGATGAAATCAAGGTGTCAGCTCATTCACTTTCCCCCTTTAGAAGGTGATACCATCCTAAAGATCATTCGAAAATTTACCCCTCAACCGCCAGAGCATCTGGCCAGCCTCATTCGTCTTGCACTGGGTAATATTAAATTGGCTTTTGACTTTGTCGATGAAGATGTTCTGCAAAAAAGAGATCAGGCGGTAGATTTTCTGCGCAAAGTGGTTCTGATTGAAAAATCCCACGAACTACTGATCAACATCGATGAAATAACAAATTCTCGCGACCGCAGAAACATGACATTACTTTTGTTTTTCCTGTTAACCTGGTTTCACGACGCTTATCACTATAAAATATCACCTCATCAAACCGGATATCTGATCAATTCAGATCTGATTTCAAATTTAGAAGGCTTTGTGAATGGATATCCACAGGCTGACTTTTCTCAAATTATTAGTCATACTCAGAAAGCCATTCAGGATCTTGAGGACCCCAGGAATTTAAATCCAACATTGATTTTTACAGACCTCTCTATTAAACTTAACCGTTCAATCAAATCAAGATAAGGTAGAACAGACCATGGCTTCGGAGCTTGTTGAAGTTGCATTTAAAGGAAATCGAACCGGAATTTTTACCAATCCAATTGGCATAACGTTAAAAACAGGGGACTATGTTATTGTAGAGGTCGATCGCGGTGAGGATGCGGGAATTATCATTGCCCTGGGCCGGGTAGTTACCCTGAAGGAAATTGATGCGGAACCACCTCAATTGATGCGACTTGCAACAGCTTCAGATATTGAAAAAATCAAAACAAACCGTGATGATGAAGAAAAAGCCTTTGAGATTTGTAAAGAAAAGATCGTAAACCACAATTTGAACATGAAACTGGTTGATGTGGAGTACCAGTTCGATAGAAACAAACTTACCTTTTATTTCACCTCTGATCAACGCGTCGATTTCCGGCAACTGGTCAGGGATCTGGCTGCCAAATATCGGACTCGCATTGAACTCCGCCAAATTGGGGTACGCGATGAGGCTAAACGTATCGGAGGGTATGGAACCTGTGGCTACAAATTATGCTGTAACACCTTCATGAGAGAATTTGAAACCATTACTACTCAATATGCCAAAGAACAGCTACTTCCAATGAATCCTTCCAAATTATCGGGTGTCTGTGGCCGCTTAAAATGCTGCCTGGCTTTTGAAAAACTATTCTATATATCCGAACTTGAAAAATATCCGGAAATTGACCAGCCGGTGGATACCCCACAGGGGAAGGGTGTGGTTGATAAAATCGATATTTTCCATGGCCTGGTTTTTATTCGTTATCCGAATGATGATCTGGAAAAATATAGCCTGGATGAACTGAAAACATTTGAAGCCTGAGTGGGTCCGGAGGATTTCATCGTTGAATAAGAAAAAGAAGTACCTCATAACCAGTGCCCTCCCCTACGCAAACGGACCTTTACATTTAGGCCATCTTGCTGGTGCCTATTTACCAGCGGATATCTATGCCCGTTATTGCCGTCTTACAGGCCGTGATGTGCTCTACATCTGTGGCTCCGATGAACACGGCGTTCCCATTATGCTCCGTGCCAGAAAAGAAGAGATCTCACCTCAGCAAGTGGTGGACCGTTTCCACTTTCTCATTGAAAAAAGCTTCCAAAAATTTGGAATGTCTTTCGACTACTATGGTAGAACATCTTCTTCGGTTCACCGTGAAATCAGCCAGTTATTTTTTGAGAAGCTGGCAGCTAAAAATTTATTTGTCCTTAAATCGGATCAGCAGCTGTACGATCCCAAAGCTAAAATTTTCCTTGCCGACCGGTTCGTGCGGGGTACCTGTCCTGTTTGTAAATATGAAGATGCTTATGGAGATCAGTGCGAACGCTGTGGATCATCATTGAGTCCTGCCGACCTAATTAATCCACGGAGCGCCATTACCAATGAAAAGCCCATACTGAAAAAAAGCACCCATTGGTACCTCCCGTTAGCTCATTTTCAAAAACAGCTGGAAGAGTGGATTGGCGGACACCCGGAATGGCGAGCTAATGTTCTGGGTCAAATTCAAAGCTGGTTTAAACATGGTTTGAAAGACCGGGCCGTAACCCGTGATTTATCATGGGGAGTACCCATTCCCCGCATAGTTGCTCAAAACGAAAAAGTAGATCCCACAGGAAAAGTCCTATATGTTTGGTTCGATGCCCCGATCGGATATATCTCTGCAACCAAAGAATGGGCTGATGGAAAAGGCCAACCTGACCTCTGGAAAGAATACTGGATGGACCAGGAGAATACCCATCTTGTTCATTTTATTGGTAAAGATAATATTGTATTTCACTGCATCATTTTCCCGGCAATGCTCATGGGGCATGGTGATTTTGTGCTGCCGGAGAATGTGCCTGCCAATGAATTTTTGAACATCAGAGGACTGAAATTTTCAACCAGCCGTGGTTTTGCATTGTGGGTTGATCAATTTCTGGAAAAATATCCCGCCGATTCCCTGCGCTACAGCCTGGCGATCAATATGCCGGAAACCCGGGACGCTGAATTCTCCTGGGAGGAATTTCAGGCAAAACATAACAATGAACTGGCCGATATTCTGGGAAATTTTCTTAACCGGACACTGATCTTTATACAGAATTATTATGGGAGTAAGGTACCAGCTAAACACGAACTTGATGAACTGGATAAAGAATTAATAGCAAAACTAAATCAGGGCCGGGATTCTATCGGAAAGCTTATCGATCAATTCCAGTTCAAAGAGGCGACCAAACAATTTATGGATGTGGCCCGTTTCGCCAACAAATATTTTAATGATCAGGAACCCTGGCGAACCCGCAAGGACAATCCAGAGAAATGCAGCACCACCTTAAATCTCTGCACCCAGGCAGCCTATTCCCTGGCTATTCTGATGCACCCGATT
>CBDUVK010000275.1:0-4103 GCA_965370645.1 uncultured bacterium | reverse complement strand
AGGGTATGGAGCATCCGCTGTTGAGATAGAGGTTCAGCGCAGAGACTAACAAATGCCTCTCGTTCAATATCAAGCAGGTATTGCTCATCTACCGGCCGGAATGGACCGGCCTTTTCTCCCCCTGTTAGAACAAAGGCTAATTTTTTTCCGATCAGGGCATCATGGGTTGAAATTGTCCCACTTTTCAAATAGCTGTTAATCATCATTTCGATAGCTAATCGGCCTCCCTCACCCGGAAGGATGATTTCCTTCTCATAATCAGGAGGATGGTAATCCGGTACAAGTCTTAATGCCTCCTGCTTTGCTTCAAAGATAAGGTGCGCGGGATTTATGACAATTTTATCGTCCTTATTTAAATATCCCAGAAATACCGCTTCTTTGGCAGAGGTAGATACTTTGGCGAAAGCGATGGTTTCAAAAGCCTTCTGGACGATGGGAAAAGGGCCCGGTCTGGCTGGCGACATTGCTCTTCTTAAATTTAACAGCATTCTCAAATTTCCCCCACCTCCCGGAATCAATCCGACCCCCGCCTCTACTAAACCACAGTATAACTCGGCAGATGCCACCCGCCGGGCACAGGCACCAATCAGTTCGAATCCTCCGCCCAGACACATATGAAAGGGGGCGGCAATCACCGGAAGAGTAGAAAATCGTACCTTTTGAGTCAGGTCCTGAAACTTTTTGGTGAGGGACTCCAGTTTTTTCCAGTTTTTTTCATCAGCACATTGGAGGACCACTGAAAGATTCACGCCAACGGAAAAATTCTGTCCTTGATGGCCGATAACCAGGGCCTTAAAACTTTGTTTTGGTAAAATATCGATAGCCTCTGAAATTATATCCAGAGTTTCAATTTCCAGAATATTCAGACTGGGTTGTACGATGCTGTGAAATTCAGTTAAGGCTACCCCGTCATCCAAATCAATCAAGCTGGCATTCAAATTTTTTCTGATCTCTTTTCCGGTGTTTTTGATAATATTGAGGTGAGTAATTTTGGGATTTTCAATGAAGGGTTTAAAGTGACTGGCGTTCAGATCAAAATATTCCATGGGCATCTTATCCCGGTGATAGAACGATTGGTGCCCGGCGTTGTATAAATCCATCACCCATACCGGAACCGATTTTCCTTCTGAGGAGATCCGGTCCAGGGATTTTTCCAAGCCAAGTGCTTCCCAGGTCTCGAATGGGCCAAGTTCCCAACCGTAGCCCCACTTCATGGCATTGTCAATATTTACCAGATTATCGGTGATTTGCGGAACACAATTGGCAGCATAGATTAGCATATTTGAGAGAAGTTCCCAGTAAAAGTGGCCTGCAACATCATTGCTATAGGCTATTGCACGCATTTTCCCGGGGGTACTCCATTCATTTTTGGCCAGCTGCAGCGCATCAAACCGGACCTTCTTTTGCGGATGATATTCCAGGGACTGAAGATCCAGTGATAATATCTCCTTCCCCTTTTTCCGATAAAAACCGCTCTTTGTTTTAGCTCCCAGCCAGTGATTGCGGAGCATTTTTTCCAAAACTTCCGGAATTTGAAATATATCCCGTTCTGTGTCAGATTCTGCCGTATCGAACGACGTTTTTGCTACCTGGGCAAGCGTATCCAGACCGACCAGATCCGCGGTACGATAACTGGCACTCTTTGGACGACCCATGACAGGTCCGGTTAATTTGTCAACCTCCTCCACGGTGAGATGCAGTTCCCCGGTAAGTTTGAGGGTAAGCATCATTCCATAGACACCGATGCGGTTGGCCACAAAGTTTGGAGTGTCTTTGGCATGCACGATACCCTTGCCTAAAATATTTTCTGCAAAATCCTCGATGGACTGGATTATTTCAGGATCTGAATCAGGTCCGGAAATTATTTCCAGGAGATGCATATAGCGTGGTGGATTAAAAAAATGGGTAATAAGGAATCTTCTCTGCAGCTCCACTGGCATGTCTGTAATCAGATCCTGCAGCAGCAGGCCGGAGGTATTGGAACTCAGAATAGCATTATCTTTCAGATGTGGTATTATCTGGCTGTAAAATTCTTTTTTTATCTCCGGTTTTTCAATGATGCCTTCAATGATCCAATCCACTTCTGACAGTTGCTGTCTGTGGTCCTGGTAATTGCAGGGCCTGATCAGTTCTGCGTATCGGGGGCTATAAAATGCCGCCGGTTTGAGTTTTTCCAGGGAACGGAGTCCCTTTATTGCTAATTCCTGGGTCAGGTCGAACAGGTAAGCTGGAATTCCGGCATTGGCAAAGTGTGCCGCAATCTGGCTGCCCATGATACCGGCCCCCAGAACCGCTACTTTTTCTATCTTCTGCATGCTTTATTCCTTTTCTAAAATCTTTCCAGAATAGTGGCAATTCCCTGTCCGCCCCCGATGCACATGGTAGCCAGACCTAAGCGGGCCTGCTTTTGTTCCATGACATTAATGAGAGTGGTGATGATCCGGGCGCCTGAACAACCCAGGGGATGTCCCAGCGCTACCGCGCCCCCATTCAAATTCACTTTTTCCATAGGCCACTTGCCTTTCTGAATGACATAGAGAGCCTGGGCGGAAAAAGCCTCATTCAACTCGATTACATCGATATTGTTAATAGTTAAACCGGCACGTTTGAGTGCTTTATCTGTCGCCGGAAGCGGCCCGCTTCCCATACGGGTCCAGTCCACCCCGGTGACAGCACGGGAGATTATCCTGGCCCGCGGTTTAATGTCCAACTTTTTTGCGAGGGTGTTGCTGCACATCAACAGAGCCGCAGCCCCGATAGAATACGGGCTGCTGGTTGCGGCTGTAACCGTTCCCCTGGAATCAAATGCCGGATCGAGACTCCTGATTTTTTCCAGGTCGGGCTTCCGGGGACCTTCATCCCTCTCAACAGATATACCGTTAACGGAAATAGGTACCACCTCATTTTTAAATTGCCCATTCTTCCAGGCATCCAGAGCTTTTTGATGGGAGTTTACTGCAAACTCTTCCTGCTGCTCGCGGGAGATAGAACCTTCCCTGGCTAGGTTTTCGGCAGTCTCACCCATGCCGATATAATACTGCTTTTGATACAGTGCCGGATGAAAACTGGGATTGAATCCCCCCATGGGGATAGCAAACATATCTTCCACACCCCCGGCAATTCCGGCTTCAGCATCATTCAGATTAATGGCATAATCCAGTTGATGTATAGCATCCATGGATGATCCACAGAAGCGGTTGACAACTTTACCGGCGGTTTCAACCGGCAATCCGGCCAGAACGGCTGCTCCCCTGGCCAGCAACATACCCTGGACCCCTTCCGGAAATGCACAGCCTATGATGACATCTTCTAAAAGTTTTTGGGGGATATTTTTATTTCTTTCAAGTAATGCATGGATGACTTGCGCCAACAACTCGTCTGCTCGAATGCCCACCAATTTACCCCGCTTTACCCCAATAGGGCTGCGAACGGCATCAATTATGACACTGTAGTGGTCTTTCTGGTGCATATTATTCATTCCTCCAATAAAGTTCAGGTGGTAATCTGAAGGGATACATTATAACCGAAGGGCACTGTTTCTTCATGAGAGCAAAATTAACAACCTCTCATCTTAGTTGAAACATATTTTGAAACTTCTGAAAAATTTTAAAATTATTTTTCATAAATTTAAAAGATTCTTCCCCGCCAGGCAGGAAAACTGATCGGCACTCACAATGATATCGAAATCCATTTTTCAGAAGTTTCTTTAAAAAAATGTATATTTTTCGAATTCATAGGGAGATTATTATTCAATCCTTTCGGGATATCTTTCTGAGGTAAAATATCAAAGAAGGTAAATTCTTCTCCTGCCTTGTCAACTTTTCACTAAGTATCGAAAGATATTTCATTGGAAAAACCAATTCAAGCACCAGCATAGTCTGCCGTTACTTTTCAGCCATTACCGCTGGTAATTATCATCCATAAATATAATAAAATCTCTAGTTTAAATACATATAATTGTTTATACTGTTCAGAATAAAATAATAGAATTTTGAGAAAAATATTTCAAATGAAACTAAACTGTAATCCTTAAGTTTTAAACGAATGCTGAAAATCAATTTTATCTTGAATATTTCGAAAAAATGTTTAAATTAGTCAAAAAT
>CBDUVK010000274.1:0-4134 GCA_965370645.1 uncultured bacterium | reverse complement strand
GCCTCTTTCAGCCATTCCTGTTCTTCAGCATTCAGGAGTGGTAAAATGGTTTTTCTCACCCGTTGATGGTAATCATTAAGCCACTTAATTTCATCAGAACTTAGTAGATTTTTAGCTATGAGTTTAAGTTGTATGGGACATAAGCTGACGGTCTCAAATTTATTGAATTCAAGACCATCGGGTGTCTTCTTCTCATCTTCAGTGACCAGAATAAGATTCTCTATTCGTATACCATACGCTCCTGCTTTATAATAACCCGGTTCATTTGAAACAATCATTCCCGGTTCCAGTGCTACACCTAAACCTCGATAATATGAAATAGCATGTGGACCTTCGTGGACATTTAAATATGAACCTATGCCGTGGCCGGTGCCGTGTCCATAGTTTAATCCGATGTCCCACAAGGATTTTCGGGCTAAAGTATCGAGCTGATTTCCTGCGGTATTTTTCGGGAATCGGGTCATGGACAACCGAATATGACCTTTTAATACCCGGGTGAAGCGGTCTTTTTGTTCTGAGGTTGGTTTACCCAGGGCTAAAGTCCGGGTGATATCGGTAGTTCCATCCAGAAATTGACCGCCTGAATCGATGAGATAAATTCCCTGCCGTCTTAAAGTGACATCACTCTCAGGTGTGGCTGCATAGTGAACTATGGCACCATGAGCCTGGTAAGCGGAGATAGTATTGAAACTGGGACCCTGGAATAGATTTTGTTCTTTGCGAATATTTTCCAACTTTTGGGATGCAGACAGTTCGGTTACTTTTTCTAAACCGACTGTTTGTTCGAGCCATTTCAGGAATTTAACCATGGCAACCCCATCCCGGATATGAGCGTTTTTCAACCCTTTTATTTCAATACTATTTTTTACCGCTTTCATGTGGGAAATGGGACTTTCTTCCAGGAAAAGTTCGCTTTTGCCTTTCAGGTGATTTGTAATCCACCAGCTGATGGTAGTGGGATCCAACCAAATCTTGTCCTTTTTTCCGAACTGTTTTTTTAGAAATTTTACGAATTGGTTATAGTCATAAATTTTTATGCTGGGTTTTAAGTGATTTTTCGCTGCACGATCTATTTTATCGGAGGGAATAAATAGATATGCCTCTTCTAGTGTGATGATTGCATAACTGATGACTAAAGGATTGAAAGGGATGTCTTTTCCCCGAATGTTAAATAGCCAGGCAATCGTATCCAGAGTAGTAAGGATATGAGCAGTACATTTTTCTTTCTGCATTTCGGTCCGCAAACCATCAATTTTTTGCTTATATGATTTGCCTGCGTATTTTAATGGATGCTGTTTCAGAGGTGTTTCCGGAAAAGCAGGTTGATCCTTCCAGATTTTATCAACCAGATTAATTTCCAGGCCCTTGAATTTTATCTTCCAGGTTTGAAAGAATATTTTGAGCTGGTTAGCCTGTTGTTGCGAAATGAGCCGGGGATCAATTCCCACAGTATCACCTGCTTTCAATTGGGTCGCAATCCACTCTTGAATTGAAGGTGTTCCTGGTATCCCCATTTTAAATAATTGAATTTCACTTCCTTTTAATTGCTCTTCAGCCTGCAAGAAATATCGTGAATCTGTCCAGAGCCCGCCCCGTTTTTGGGTAATGACCACATCTCCGGCTGATCCGGTAAACCCACTAAACCATTCACGCCGGTTCCACATTGCAGGTACATATTCGCTCTGGTGGGGATCCGTACTGGGCACCAGGTATGCTTGAATTTTATGCTTTTTCATCAACTTGCGGAGGTTTTTGAGTTTGGTTTTTGCCATGAAAGTCTCCTGTTAAATTTTATGAATATACGGTGAGTATGGACACCGGAACAACCATTTCAATGAATTTTTAGGGTGTGATAGTGTTTTAGTATACTGAAAGATCGTGATCAACCCGGATATAAAGGCGATATTTGTGGTTTCAACTTCCTAAAATATTTATAATGCATATTCATGAATGGAAAGGAATATCCATGCCGGTTATTATTTCATCACCGACTGTCATTGAATCTGCCGGAAACAAGCCTAAACTGATACGGGAATATATAGGTCGGGTAAATTCCGATGACCAGGAGCTAAGTATTGCTCACATGGAAAGCCCCGGCGGTTGGACAGAACCCGGACAAACACCGGAATTTGATGAATATACCTTGGTATTGCGAGGGATGCTTAAGGTGGAATATAAGGACGGTTTTACAGAGATTCGGGTGGGACAGGCTGGACGCAAAAACTGCTGGCAAATAAAAAAGAGCGTTTACTGATTAGTGGTATGGGCAGTGAGCGGTTTATTATTTGCTTTGGACTGAAATAAATATAATCTTCATTCTTCTGAAATAATGAAGTGAGTGTGAACTAAAGTTCACGAAATGTGAACTTTAGTTCACATTTTTTTTTGAGCACCTGCCTCAGAAAATATTTTTAAAAAAATAATATTACTCTAACATTAAGAGATATTACTCTTTCTTAACCAATTGTTTATTATAACTTTAATAAAATATTTATCGCAGAAAGTTGTCATTTGTTGTATGAATAAAATCCATATAGCCTTAATGCCTAACTCTTTAAATAATAATAAATTAAGAGAAACTTATTTGTAACTGAATAAAAGTTGAATGATTTCGATTTTTTATTAAATTAAATATACCAAAAAATCTGGCACAAGATTCGCAATACACTTGAAATATATATCGCAGGGAAGACATGGATATTTTACTGATTAATCCGGGTAAAATCCGGCATGATTATTTCACGGAACATCTTGGTGTTGCCAGTTTAAAATCTTTTATGAAATCCAGGGGATTTGAGGCGGAATCTCTGGATATGGCCATTGAGCAGCTCTCCGTTTTGGACGGGGTAACCCGGATCATGGCACTTCATCCCAAAACTGTTGGAATTTCCCTGTTGGATGATTCCAAATCAAAAGGCCTGGCATTGGTCAAAGAGCTGCGGGAAGCCGGTTATGATGGATATATCATCATCGGCGGGTATTTTGCAACATTTGCGGCGACTGAACTCCTTTGTGATTTACCGGAAATCGATTTTGTGGTGCGAGGCGAGGGTGAACTGACCCTGGCTGAACTATTGGGTAAAATTACCAGGCGAACTGATATTCCTATAGGGAATATTTTGGGATTATCCTACAGGGAGAGGGGACATGTCCGGGAAAATCAAAATCGCCCGCTCATTCAGAACCTTGATATTCTACCGCCCGTTGACAGGAAATATTCAAAAGCGGTACTGGAAAAAGGGGTAGCTCTGAGAGTGTTTGGGACCCGCGGTTGCTGGGGACAGTGTACTTTTTGCGATATTATCGGTATGTATGGTGCGAGTCCCGGTAAGGCCTGGCGCAGCCGCTCTGTCAGGAATCTTGTGGATGAACTTGAAAACCTGATTAAGACATTTGGAACCCGCTATTTTGTATTTAATGATGATCAATTTTTACTAAGGGGTAAAAAAGGAGCACAGAGGGCAGAAGCCTTTGCAGGGGAAATAAAACGTCGGGGACTTGATATAGAGTTTGAGTTGATGTGCCGGGCAGATACTATTCAGCGCCAGTCGATGAAAGATCTGCAAGCTGTCGGTTTGAGGAGAGTTTTTTTGGGTCTGGAATCATTTGACCAAAAGCAGTTGCAACGGTTTAGAAAAAGAATCTCGGTCCGCCAAAATCTGAAGGCCCTCATCACATTATACCAGTTAAAAATTGATGTGGTAGCCTCGGTAATTCTGGCCGATGCTTTTACCACCATCTGGGATATGGTAAAACAATTTATCTTCCTGTTTGAATTACGACGCCGCTATTTTAACAGTCCCAAATGTCAGATATCAGTTAATCAGAAAATCGAGATTTACCGGGGAAGCACTATTTACCGGGAATATAAGAAATTGGGCTTATTGACCAGCGATCATTACTTAAAGGGGTATAACTATAAACTTAAATTCTGGACCGGTTTCAGGTTAAAACTGTTTGACCTGGAAGCAAAATTAGCTCGTATCATACTTCACCCGGGCGAGACGATTAAACAGTGGACCTCAGCGCTACGCTGGTCGTTTGTCCAGGCGAAGAATAATTTTATCTTCCAGAGGTAAGATCGAGATAGGAATCATCTTTAATCTTTTCCTTTGCATTAAATTTCATCATTAA
>CBDUVK010000273.1:0-4143 GCA_965370645.1 uncultured bacterium | reverse complement strand
GTGACTCTGCTGATATAGGCATTCGTTTCACACCGGCGAGATATGGAGAACATTTTGCAGAATTGAATATTGGCAGTAACGATCCTTTTCATGCCAGTCAACAGGTCGCTTTATCCGGTCTGGGTGTTGACAATCAACCCGCTTCTATCTCATATGACTATGCTCAATCCACCAGCCCCATCATAAAAGATCAGCCGGCAAAACTCAGTTTCTTAATAAACAGCCAATCTCCGGTTGATTCATCATTCCTTTTTATCAGAAAAGGAGGCGAAAGTGAGTTCATTCAATATCCGTTAAATCCCCAAACCCCCCAGCGCTGGAACGCCGAGGTTGATTCCATTTACATTACCGAGAGGGGACTTGAATATTATGTGGAAGTTATTCACGGATACCGCACCACACTTTTTCCGGAGACGGGGATGCTGGGACCAGATGCCCTCCAGGTTTCAATACCTGAAATGGATTTCCCGCAACCTACCCATGCATCACAATACCAGATGATCTCCATTCCTTTTTTTACAAACGGACAGAATTTACATGAACTCTTCTTCGATAATCTGGGTTCCTATGACCCCTCCAAGTACCGAATTTTTGACTATACGTCAGGCAGCTATATCGAATTGCTTCAACTCGATTTACTATTGCCACCTGCAAAAGCCCTCTGGCTCATCACCCAGGATCCGGTTCAGCTGGATGTCTCAAACGGCCTGTCAGTTCTAACCAATCAACATTACAGTCTTCAATTAAAAGAAGGGTGGAATATGATTGCCACCCCCTTCGCTTTTCCGGTGGCCTGGAATCAAATCAGTAGCATGCATGTTCTCTGGTATTATGATGGAAGCGACTGGCCGGTGGCAACGATTCTGGAACCATTCAAAGGATATGCAGTGTATGTCGATCAGGATACGCTGTTATCCATTCCTCCCCGGGAAGCAGTCACAACCGGAATGCTCGCTAAAAGCAGTGGATCGGAGACCGAATCAGGGTGGTCTGTTAAGATATCCTCCAGGCAGGACAATCTGAAAGATGAATTTAATTATGCAGGTGTTTTGGCAGATGCTACCGCCGGTATCGATATACACGATTATCCCGAGCCACCCCGTATTGGCGATTACATCCAGTTATTTTTTAACTGTGACAACCAAACCATCCCTTATGCCAGGGATTTCAGGGCTCCTGGTGAGGAAGGATATAGCTATTCTTTTGAGATCAGGGGAAATGTTGTGGGGAAGAAAGAGATTTATTTCGATCCTCAGCATATCCCGGAAAAATTTGATTGGACAGTCGTGAATCCTGAAACAAAAATAAATCATGGGAAGAATAGCATTAATACCAGCGCTGATCAGGCAAATTACCTGCTATTGGTCGGCACCACAGATTACCTTACAGAGTCAGTAAATACTTATGCGCTGCTGCCTTTGGATTTCCGTCTTCAACAAAATTATCCGAATCCATTCAATCCGAATACAGTCATAAAATTTCAACTGCCGCGAAGTGAGCGTGTCTCTCTCAAAATCTATAATACCCTCGGACAGTTAATCCGAACGCTCACTGATGAGAAGCTGCTGGAAGCGGGGTACTACACGATTGAATGGAATGGGATGAATACGGCCAATCAGCCGGTATCAAGTGGTATTTACTTTTTACAGATAAAAACGATTAATGATAGTAAAGTAATTAAAATGATTCTGCAGAGATAGCAGGAGGATTCACTCTGAAAAGAAAATTAAATTGGATTAATTATCACGCTAAGTCGCAAAGGACGAAAAGAAAAACGCCGCTCGGTACTCGGTACTCGTCTCTCGTTAATTCCTATCTGATAATGTTAGTAGCGAGTGTCGAGTTGCGAGTACCCAGCACCGAGTACCGAGTAGCTAGCAACGAGTGCCGTATTGATGTTCTTAGTGTCTTTGAGCCTTTGTGGTAAAATTGGTACGGGGTTAAATTTGGCTGAAATTAAAAACAACAATCACAACAAAACTCACACCCAGTTTTTGGCAGGTTTGAGTTTATCCCTCATTCAGGCCATGCCGGAAGAGGTTGATCGGGTTGTTGAAAATACCCTGACTAAACTTACAGAAATCGTTAAAGCAGATCGTTGTTACATTTATCTTTTTGACGATAATAACCGCCGGCTTTCTCTCTCGTTTCAGGTACAGACCAATGGATTAAAGGAAAAAATCCCTCAGCATGAACGGGTGGACTGTGAAGATTTTGCTTGGTTAATACAACCGCTTCTCAAGAATTTGTCCGTGAATGTCTCCTCTGCTACTGAATTACCCAGGAAAGCGAACACGATTCGTGCTATTATGCAAGTTGAAAATACCCAGTCATTTTTTATCAGCCCGTTGAGTATCAATTCAAGTACCATCGGCCTGATCGGTGTCGATGCCGTACAGACCGAAAGAAAATTTTCTGAGGATACCACCCACCTGTTGCGGACCTGTGGGAGTTATCTGGCTGCAGCTCTCAAGCGAAGAAATGCTACCAAATCCGCCATGATGCTGGAGCAGAAATACCGAAACCTTTTTGCAGACATCGATGATGTGGTTTTCATCTCCACTCCCGATGGGCATTTCCTGGAGATAAATCCGGCCGGGGCAAAACTGTTTGGTTATTCAACAGTTTCCGAAGTTCTGAAGCTTAATATCAGCAAGGATCTTTATATCGATCCAAAGGATCGGCAGCGTTTTAAAGCAACTATGGAAAGCAAAGGTCAGGTTAAAGATTTTGAACTCATTCTGAAAGATAAGAACGGTAAGAAACTTATTGTATCTGAAACCGTAACTGGGGTCCGGGATGAGCAGGGACAAATCGTGGCTTACCAGGGAATTCTGCGGGATATTACCTATCGTAAACAATTGGAAGAGCAACTTTTTCAGGCTAAAAAGATGGAATCCATCGGCCTGCTTGCCGGCGGGGTGGCGCATGATTTTAATAATATCCTTACCATTATCAGCGGTTACACCGAGCTTATTATGCTGGACAGCGATCGATCGGGAAAACACTATGATGATCTGAAAAATATATTAAAGGGAGTAAACCGGGCTGAAGACCTGATTCATCAACTGTTAGCTTTCAGCCGGCAGCAGATGATCGAGCCGATCACCCTCAATATCAATGAAATCATTACCGAATTGAAGGCCATGCTGATTCGTTTAATATCGGAAGATATCCGGCTGGAAGTAAAATTGAATAAGAATATCTCCAGTATAAAAGCAGATCCGGCACAAATCCAGCAAATTCTGGTAAATCTTATTGTCAATGCCAATCAGGCTGTAAAACAGTTAAATGACAATAACAAGGAAAAAGTGATAAGTATCAGCACCAAAGAAGTTGATCTAAGTAAAGCACCCACTAAAAAACAATTAGATGATTTTGATGGAAAGTATATTTTAATTGCCGTTCAGGATAATGGTGTGGGTATGGACAAAGAAACCAGACAGAATATCTTTGAACCATTCTTTTCCACCAAAAAGGAAGGTGAAGGAACCGGACTGGGATTGGCAACGGTATACGGAATTGTACAACAGAATAAGGGCAATCTGAATGTAGAAAGTGAGCTGGGGAAGGGCACGACTTTTAATATCTACTGGCCAATCACTTCCGAAAAATGCACTGCAGAGATCAAAACTGATACCCAGGTGAAGTTCGAACCCCGCTCGGAAACGATTTTATATGTAGAAGATGATCCCAATGTTCGGGAACTTATGTGTCAGGCCCTGGATGCCCTCGGTTATAAGGTGATTGAGGCCGAAAATGGAAAGGATGCCCTGGACCGCGTAAAGAAAGAATCTCTCATCAATAAAATAGACCTGGTTATTTCTGATATTGTTATGCCGGAGATGAATGGTGAAGATCTGGCCGATGCCCTGCGAAAGCTCAGACCGGATTTGAAGATTCTGTTATGTTCCGGATTTACCGATACCCGCATTTCTGCCGGGAGGAAGAGTAAGCGGGAAAAGTATCACTTTTTACCCAAACCATACAGTTTAAACAAGCTGGAAAAAACCATCCGCAGTATCCTCAAAGACGGTAAATCATAGCTATCCTGCAAGTACGTTTATTCTCATTTATCAATGAACAATGAAAACCGGATACTTGATACACGTTACTCGCTGCTCGTCACTCGTTATTCGGTGT
>CBDUVK010000272.1:0-4201 GCA_965370645.1 uncultured bacterium | reverse complement strand
CAAGGTGAGAAATGTTAATATATTATTTATAAGAGTTTATCCTTTACAACCTCCTGGTTATTATAAGGAAGTCAAAAGTAAAGACAAACATCGCGGTAATATAAAAGATAGATCCCTGCCAAAAACATGCAGGGATGACGATATACGGTCATTGCAAGGAGTGACATCGGAGACGGCCGACGGCCCCCCCCTGTCCTCTCCGCCGCGCGCCCCGGCAGTTGCCGGGCAGGGCGGCCAGACGGAAGCAATCTCCATGTTTAACTGACAGGTAGTAGGCGACATACTTAACGTCCGGCGATAAACGCTTATCATATAAACGTTGCCGGAAGGACACATGTAACGCATTGTCTACAACAAAAACCACTCTTTGAAATGAGATTGCGTCGTCTCGAGCACTCATATCATTAGTTGAATTCAGAAATGCTCTAAATAGTGAGTGCTCGTTTCTCGCAATGACAGGAAGTAGAAATATTTTTAACTATTCAGTTGAACAACCCTCAACATATCCTGGGCAACTGCTCTCCTGAAAGCATATCTACCACCCGATTACTGCCGATATGGGTTTTCATCACAACACGCCCCGGGTGATCATCAACAACTTCACCGATTATCTTCGCATCCTTACCATAGGAATGTTTATGCATGATCTTCAGAACACCCCCTGCCGTTTCGGGAGAAACGAATAGTATGACTTTGCCTTCATTGGCAATGTATAAAGGATCGAGACCCAGTATCTCACAAATTGCTTTAATCTCCTCTGCAACTGGGATTTCCTGTTCTTCCAGAAAAATACCACACCCGGCTTGAGAAGCAATTTCATTTAATGCACTGGAAATACCGCCACGGGTGGGATCCCGCATCATATGCACATCAGGGAATTTTTCCAGGATTTTTTTGATCATATTATTCAGAGGTGCCGTATCACTTTTGACCGTCGTTTCAAAATCGAATTCCTCCCGGGATGATAATATCGCAATGCCATGCTCGGCAATCTTTCCACTCACAATAATTTTATCGCCGCTTTTGATTCGCTCACTGGATATGTCGATCCCAGGCAATAATGTGCCCACACCCGAGGTATTAATAAATATTTTATCTCCCTTTCCATGATCCACCACCTTGGTATCTCCGGTTACAATTTCTACACCACTTTGCTCAGCTGCTCTTTTCATCGACTGCACAATTTGCCATAGTTCTTCCATCAAAAATCCCTCTTCAATGATAAATCCCACCGAAATATAAAGCGGATCGGCACCACAGACCGCCAGATCATTCACCGTCCCATTAACGGCCAATTCCCCGATATCCCCTCCCGGAAAAAAAATCGGCTTGACCACGTAGGAATCGGTTGTGAAAGCCAGACGTTGCTTGCCAATAGTGAAAACCGCGCCATCATGCTCCGTATTAAGGATCTCATTGTTGAAATGGTCAAAAAACATTTTATGGATCAGCTTATGGGAGAGTGTCCCGCCGCCGCCATGGGCCATTAATACTCTATCATAATCGGTGATGGGGAGCGGGCAGACCAACCCTGAAGAAAAATCATTTTTTTTATTCTTTTCCATATTATTCAGATTATTTACTCACTTTTGAGGTTTGGGTCACATCAAATTGTCTGTTATAACGGAAATATGCTGCGCATGCACCTTCAGATGAAACCATAGGAGCTCCCACCGGATGTTCCGGAGTGCATTTATTTCCGAATAAGGGACATTGAACTGGTTTCTTTAATCCTTGTAGAACTTCTCCTGCAATACACTCCCGTGATTCTTCTGTAACAATCTTCTTCACATCAAATATCAACTCCGCGTCAAATTTTGCATATTTACTCTGCAGTGCAAGTCCACTTTTGGGGATGGTTCCGATTCCCCGCCAGTTTCGATCCACAGTCCGGAAAACCTGAGACATCACTTTCCGTGCAGCAGGATTCCCCTCTTTCCTCACAACTCTGCGATATTGATTTTCCACCCCATAGCGATTTTCTTCGAGCTGTTTAACGGTGAGATAAATTCCCTCCAGGATATCTACCGGTTCAAAACCGGTCACCACAATGGGAACCTGGAATTTATCAGCCAGCGGAATGTATTCTTCAAATCCCATAACCGTACATACATGACCCGCCGCTAAAAATCCCTGCACACGGGAGTGAGGCGATGAAAGAATGGCCTCAATGGCCGGGGGAACCAGAACCTGAGAACAGAGGATCGAGAAATTTTCTATCCCCTTTCGCTCAGCATCCAAAACAGCCATGGCATTGGCAGGTGCTGTCGTTTCAAAACCGATTGCAAAAAAAACAACCTTTTTATCGGGATTGGATTCTGCAAGTGCCACCGCATCCAATGGAGAATATACCATTCTCACATCCCCTCCCCTCGCTTTCACTGAAAGCAAATCATCGGACGAACCCGGAACCCGCAGCATATCTCCAAATGAAGAAAAAATTACCCCGGGAGTAAGCGCCACTGTTATTGCTTTATCGATCATCACCAGGGGCGTAACACATACCGGGCAACCGGGACCATGCACAATTGTTAATTCTTTAGGCAGCAATTCCTCGAGTCCATATTTTAAAATGGAATGGGTTTGACCACCACAAATCTCCATCAGTGTCCAGGGTTTTTTGGTTACCTGATCAATTTTTTTTGCATAGGCCTTTACCAGCCTGGCATCTCGATATTCATCCAGGTATTTCATAACTCCTCATTGCTTTAATTGATTTCTCCCATCTGCCTCAACAAATCCAGGGTTTCCAGAGCTTCTTTTTCATCAATCTTACTCAGGGCAAACCCTACATGTACAATCACATATTCACCCACTTTTACATCTGGCAACCAGTCGATACAAATATTTTTAACTACACCGGAAAAATCCACCCGGGCCATTTTGGGAGCAACTTCGGGGGAATCTTCCATTGAGAGTACTTTTCCAGGTACGGCTAGACACATGATTAAAAAACTCCTCAAAATTAATGGTTTATCTTTTCTAAGGTGTGCTGTTGATCTTTACTATTTATCTTTTTTTTACCTGAAAACCCCAGGGCAATCTGCCCCAGCGCTATGCCCCCATCATTGGGCGGAACCCGTTGATGCCAATACGGTCGAAAACCATGAGCCCTCAAGAGATGAATACTATTTTCTAGAAGAATAACATTTTGAAAACAGCCACCACTTAAAACCACTTTTTCCATATCGCACTTTTGTGCAACCTCCAGAATCAGCTGGCTTAATCCCCGATGAAATTTCATTGAAATCCGGGAGTGACTTAATTGTAATGACAAATCTTTAAGTATTCCCTCAAATACAGCTGACCAATCAACGCATAACGGTTTCCCATTCTCAATTTGAAAATGATAACTTCCTTGTTCAGAGGGATCTGCTAAATATTCGAGCATCATGGCCGCCTGTCCCTCATAATTGATTTTCCGGCAAAGTCCAAGAAGGGCCGCTGCACCGTCAAACAGGCGACCGACACTGGAGGTAAGGGGACAATTCAGTTTTTTTAGCAGCATTTTTTCAAACAGCCGCCGTTCGTCGGAAGATAGATCGAGTAATTGATATTGTTTGTCTCTAAATACACTCTGACCGTTTAATTCAAAGAGGATACCAAGAGCGGATCTTCTGGGATCCCGAATGGCCTGGTCGCCCCCGATCAACGGAAATTGTCGCATCTGAGCGTAATGGGTATTGGAAAAATCATCTGACATAAAAAATTCTCCTCCCCAGATGGTATCGTCATATCCCAATCCAGTGCCGTCCCAGGCAACGCCTAAAGCTTCACCTTTCACCTGATTTTCCAAACGACAGGAGGCAATATGTGCCTCATGATGCTGTACAGTGATGATTTCGCCATACCACTCCCTGGCAAGTTTTGTAGAGATATATTCCGGATGGAGATCCGAAATGACCCGCTGGGGCACTATCTTATACATACGCTGAATATCTGCAATGACATTTTCAAAACAGCTCACAGATTCTTGCGTGGAAAGATCGCCAATGTGCTGGCTTAAAAAAATCCTGTTTCCTTTTTGAACGGCAATGGTGTTTTTTAAATGTGCTCCCACCGCCAGGGACATATTTTCTGAATCAATATTTTGCCCACCCGCTTCCAACATAACGGGTAATGGAGCATATCCCCTGGCTCTCCTGAGGACTAATTCACGACCTTCTATCACCCGAACGATTGAGTCATCGACCGGTCTGAC
>CBDUVK010000271.1:0-4232 GCA_965370645.1 uncultured bacterium | reverse complement strand
ATGAGTTATCAAACATTCATAGCAAAACGCTATTTCAGGGCAAAGAGGAAAACAGGCTTCATCTCAATTATCACCTATGTCTCTATTATTGGAGTAATGATAGGTGTCGCAGCACTGGATATTGTACTGTCTTCTTTTAACGGATTCGAGGATGAAGTCCGAACACGTCTCTTCAATGCGGATGCTCATATACAATTACGGAAGTATTATGTGGATGGTATCGACAATTACCGCGAAATTATCGATACTTTACTCACTGTCCCGCGAATAATCGGGGCCTCTCCCGTAATCACACGCGAAGGAGTGTGTCGTTCCAGAGATAATAATCAACCTATCGTAATTCGCGCATTAGATCCCGAAACGGTAGGCAATGTCAATGAGATTCCTGAAAGTATTGTCAGTGGTGAATTCGATTTGGGCATGCAAAAATTAGAAGACCGGGAGTTGCCTGGCATTGTGCTAGGAAGGTATCTGGCTGAAAACCTGATGATTTTTTCCGCCGGACATATTGTCACACTCTTTATTATTCCCCAGGATGCCAATATCTTTTCAAGTCCCCGGGTAAAACAATTTCTGGTGACCGGCATCAGTGAAGTGGGTTTCTATGAATATGATAAAATCATGGCTTATATTTCAATTTCCTCCGGTCAAAAATTATTCAAACTGCCGGATGTCGTTTCATGGATTGAAATAAAACTTGATGACTATGATCAAGCTGCCAATGTTGCGCCTGAAATAGAAAAAATAGTGGGAGGATATCCGTTCGTCACAAAAACCTGGTTTGAACTGAATAAAAGTCTCTATAGCTGGATGACAATTGAAAAATGGGGTGCCTTTGTCATCCTCTCCCTGATCATCACAGTGGCGGCATTCAATATTGTCAGTTCCCTAATTATGATCGTCATGGAAAAAACACGTGAAATCGGCATCTTAAAAAGCATGGGTGCCTCCTCCCGGGGTATTATGAAAATATTTCTATTCGAGGGAGTACTGGTAGGCCTGATTGGAACATTTCTGGGAAATGCGGTGGGGTTCACAGTAAGTTATCTGCAGCAGACATTTGGCCTGTTGAAACTTCCACCTGATGTTTACTTAATCGATAGTCTGCCGATGAAAATGCAGGCCATGGATTTCCTGCTCATCTCGGTTGCTGCAATACTCCTTTGTCTCATTGCTTCCGTGTACCCCGCTTTTAAGGCCTCCAGGCTGGAACCGGTTGAAGCTATTCGCTATGAGTAGGGAGAGAGAAAAAGGTCGGTGGATATGGACACTAAAGTACCAGAAAGGATAATGGGGCTTTAGCCCCTAATGCATCAAAAAACCAGTTTAATTGAAAGACTACTATTTTAATCAGTTTTATCAAATGAATATGATTCGCTTAAGAATGTTATATTGAACAAACAACGACATAAAATCCATGAGCCCGAACAAAGAATATATTTTAGAAGCCCATCAAATTGAGAAACACTATCCTTCGGGACCGGAAACATTGAAGGTACTCAAAGGGATCAACTTAAAAATTAAGACCGGAGAAATTCTGGTCATCATGGGTCCGTCAGGGGTAGGAAAAAGTACCCTGCTTCATATTATGGGTACCCTGGATAAACCGACCTTCGGAGAAATAATTATTGACGGCCAGAGAGTATCCAATTTCAAAGAGGTGGAAATTTCTCAATTCCGAAATCGCAATATAGGTTTCGTTTTTCAGTTTCATTATCTGCTTCCGGAATTTAACGCTCGTGAGAATTTGCTCATTCCGCTGATGATTAAAGGAAAAAATTGGAAAGATGATATCTCTCGCGCAGATGACCTCTTAACTGAAGTCGGATTAGAGAAACGCCTCCACCACCGGCCTTCACAACTATCCGGCGGGGAACTGCAAAGGGTAGCTGTAGCAAGGGCGCTCATAAACCAGCCAAAATTAATCTTAGCGGACGAGCCAACCGGAAATCTCGATATGCAGAATAGCCACGCGCTATTCGATCTTATTTTGAAATTGAATGAGAAATATAAGCAAACATTCGTTATCGTGACCCATAACGAAATGTTTGCCAGCCAATGCCACCGGGTCATTCATCTCCTGGATGGCACGATAGATACCGAAGAACAGATTCGCTCCCTCTGATATCATGGGAAACTTCCCCAATACCATCGATAAAATTGAAGCGCAGTATGTGAAAGGCGTGGGTAGCGCCAGAGCAGCCCAGCTAAAAAACATCGATATAGAATCTGTAGAAGATCTGTTAAACTATGTCCCCCGTCGCTACCTGGACCGCAGTACAATTACCAAAATTAGCCAAATTTCACTCAACTCCGAAACAACTATCGTTGGGAAGGTGGTAAAAGTAAGAAAAGTACCCCGGCCTCATCAGCGCTTGATTGTAAGCATTTATGACCAGACAGGATTATTGGATGCGGTATGGTTTAATCAGGTCGACTATTTTTCTAAAGTTTTCGAAGTTGACCAGGAAGTTGCTTTTAGCGGAAAAATCGGATTTTATAAGGGATGGCAAATTGTCCATCCCGATTTCGATATTATTGAGGAGTCGAAGGAACAATTACATACCGGACAGATAATACCGCTCTATCCAAGCAGTGAGCAATTGCGTACCAGCGGCCTGAGCTCCCGGGGATTTCGACGGATTATTCACAATGCACTGGAAAAATATGGCGCTCTGATATCGGAGAACTTGCCTGATTTTCTGACTGAAAAATATAAACTTCTTCCCCGCCCGGAAACCTACCGACAGATTCATTTTCCAAAAAAAATGGAAGAAATCAGTCAGCCGCTGAGACGCCTGAAATATGAGGAGCTCTTTTATCTTCAACTGCTCATGGCCCTGCGTCACTATGCACAGAAATCTGCACTCCAGGGTATCCCGATGACCACATCCGGCGAGACCATAAAAAAAGTGTACCAGAAAATGCCCTATGATTTGACAAACGCACAACGACGGGTACTGAAAGAAATTTATAGGGACCTGAAAAGTGGTCATCCTATGAATCGCCTATTGCAAGGGGACGTCGGATCAGGCAAAACAATAGTAGCGTTGATAACAGCTCTCATCGCGATTGAAAACGGATACCAGGTTGCACTAATGGCTCCCACCGAAATTCTCGCAGAACAACATTATTTTAATATCGGTGACCTTCTCAAAGATATTCCTATCTCAGTAGAGTTACTGATTGGGGCACTAAAAAACAAGCAAAAAACTATGATTCATGGGGATCTGAAATCCGGTAAAATCGATTTGGTCATCGGGACTCATGCTTTACTCCAGGAGACTGTGGAATTTAAAAAGCTGGGATTGGTGATCATCGATGAACAGCACCGTTTTGGGGTTCTACAGCGGGGAGAACTTATTGGGAAGGGAGCAAATCCCCATGTTCTGGTCATGACCGCAACACCGATCCCGCGCACCCTGGCGATGACATTTTACGGAGATCTGGATACCTCCATCATCGATGAGATGCCTCCCGGGAGGGAACCGATAACAACTGCCTGGCGAAAGGAAATTAAGTTAAAGCAGGTATATACCTTTATTCGCGAGCGGGTAGCTGCCGGAGAGCGGGTATATGTGGTTTATCCCCTGGTTGAAGAATCGGAAAAAATGGATTTAAAAGCAGCCACGGAAAGTTATGAATTGCTGCAAAGTAAAATCTTCCCCGAATTTCGCGTTTCTCTTATACACGGTAGAATGAAAGCGGAAGAGAAAGAGGCCGCGATGAGTAAATTTAAAAATGGAGAGATTCAAATTCTGGTAAGTACCACGGTGATTGAAGTAGGTGTAGATGTACCGGAGGCTACTATTATGCTGATAGAACACGCTGAGCGATTCGGACTGTGCCAATTACATCAATTACGCGGCCGCATCGGAAGGGGCACTAAAAAATCTTACTGTATCCTGATCACTTCCGGAGAAGTGAACGAAGTAGCCCAGCAGCGTTTGAATATGATGGAAAAAACCAATGATGGATTTCTGATTGCCGAGGAGGATTTGCGTTTACGTGGGAGCGGGGAGTTTTTCGGAACCCGGCAGCATGGACTTCCCGATTTAAAATATTCAGATCTGGTTAAAGATATTAAGATCATCCAGGCCGCCCGAAAAGATGCCTTCGCCATCATAGGGCAGGATCCGCAACTCCGCCTTAAACAACATCACATCATCAGGGAATACTTCCAAACCAATTACAGAGAGAAATACCAACTGATTCAGATTTCCTGATAATTT
>CBDUVK010000270.1:0-4235 GCA_965370645.1 uncultured bacterium | reverse complement strand
CTCTGGCAAGGAATAACTTGCAGACCATTAAAATTCAGATCAATTGAAATCCGGACCATTCAACTTTTGGGGTAACTTATTTCCTTTTTCAGTTTTATTTACTGAGTGTCGTTGGCATTGTATATCGTTCTGCTAAATAATTGGATTCATTTACTGCAAATCCAACCCGTTATTTCAAATTTTGTTTAGGGAAATATTTACTGTGCAATCTGTGTTATAATTTTTGTCAAGTATGACTTTCCTTCCACCTTAGAATAAGTTTAAACATCCAATTTTAATGTAAAATTCCAACCAATCGTGGAAAGGAAGTATTGTCTGTTCGCAGGTGAAACTGGGCCGGAGTAGGTGCTCTTTGGTTGCCTCGCCAGACCCATACATCCACTCGAAAATAACCATTTACTTTTTTCATTAACGAATTGGGAATAGATACCACGAATTGATTATCAACATCGCCAAATATTTCTTTCTTCTTGGCAATCCTATTATTGCTGTCATCATAGAACAAAATCTCGTAGTGGGTATTCTGGTCACTCTTATTGAGGATGACATTTCCCATATCTTTTAGCTGAAGTTCTTCATCAGAAAATCTTACAAGATCTAGTGGCGATACCTGATTTAAAAAGTACTCCAGTACTTTCCGGCGTCGCTCCATCAGTGTTTCAATAATGTATTCGGAGGCACCCTGGTCCGGATAATTGGCAGCTTTCACCAGTTCCGTTATGTGATCTCGAGTAAGTGCAGCAAGAATTTTTGCCGCCCAGTAGTCATCATCTGGTTGACTCACACGTATTGGTTCGTAGGGAGATACCTCTTTCCAGTCACCGGGGTTAAAAACTTTTGATTCAAATGCGCCCACAGATTTCCAGGAAGTATATCGAATACTTTCCCAGTTATGAACTTTCAACCCAAAGGTAACTAAATTTTGAAAGAAATCGGAGTAACTAAACCAGTGATTAAAACCGTCCCATAAATAATCATGCTCTGCACCATGTCCGCCAAAGGCCTCGCCAAAATCGAGAAGAAAATGTTCTACATATCCTTTTCCAGTTTGCCCGACATACACATCCATAGAGTTATCAATACGGATATCCGAATGATTGGTAAAAGCGCTAAACACCCGCAGGGCTCGAAGGACACGCCGGTTCTCATGAGGAATTTTATCATTCGGATCGTCTTTGCGGACACCTTTATCCGGTATTGGACCAAGAACAATTCCCTCAATTAAAAGACTTACAGTTGAACGGTAAACTCCATCTACTGGTAGCGAAACACTTCGTAATACTTCTGCCACATCTTCCCGGGTTAATTCACCTGCCGGATCAATACTTAGATCATCCTTATGAAAGAGAAACAGATAGTCTTCCGGCACATTGTAACCAAACCCCCAGAAAAGTCGATTAACAATTAATGCGGTTGTCGTTTCAATTGCCGGGAAATGGGGGGGATCAAACTTCATCAGGTATCTTTTACCCCGGGCATCCGAAATAATAAATCCCGGGTTGGCGCCGCCAACTTTAGCTTTCACTACAGTTAATGGTAATTGGGGAGGTCCAACATTTTCCGGTCCAGCGAGTAATTCTTTCGGACTAATTTTCTTATATCCCAATCGCGGTGTAAACCAGCTGGAAGCTGGAACCTCATCCATCGAATTTACATCCTTGGCAAGATCAATATTGTCGTACTCAAGATCCTTTACTGCGGGTCGACGAGCCAGCACATTCACGGTATAAAACAGCTTCTCGTATTCGGTGGATTTTGGGACTGGAATGGGATGATCATCTCTGTATTGTGTGATTGGTTTAATGTTACTGAAACGGGCTGCATTAGAAGAGCAACCGGATATCAAAAGAAAAAATAGTAATATAGAAATGATTGCGGAAAGTGTTAAGATATAATTCCTCATATTCAATTTCTGATTGGGGATCGAAGCTTTCATGTTAATGTCCTTAATCAATATGATATTGCATTTTAAAATTCCATATTCTACTTATCACTAATTTTAAAACTACTACTCTTAAAATCATTGCCACTTTGTACGATCATTCGTATGAAGCGTGAATCCTAAAGAAAAATCAATGCGCAATCCTTCCGATCCTGAAGCTACCGAAAATCTTGCCACCTCACGGTTAGAGACCTGCAAGTCAAAACCTATGCCATAGGCATAAGGCGAATTGGAAAAAGTAATTTTGTTAAAGGAATCGGCAACAATTAAATAATCAATAAATAAGTGACCGCCTATATTAAAGGTTATTGGCCACTGATATTCCACGGAAGGTACCAATGAAATCTCATCAGTACGTAAAAGTGTTTTACTGGAAACCCCACGAAAGGTTGGTTGGCGAGGATAATCGGCGAAAGAAATTGGCACATCGTTATTTAAATTATTAACCATGTCCAAAACTAATCTTGGAACAATTAAACGGTTATTTTTAATAATAGGAAGATAAAAAGCTGCGTCCAGACCACTTCGGGAAAAGCGGCTTTCATTATCATCAACCCCTACAGAAATTCCAGTATACCCCTCTACTCTAATTCCCGGAGAGATACGATTGCGGTATTTACGCGTATCAAAACGTATACTAATTTCATTATAAATTTGCTTTTCTGTACTTCCATTTCCTGTTTCTGCACCAGGAAAGTTACCTGCATTATAAATATTTGTCAAATTCCTTTTATTTCCGTTATCAGGGCTGCTAAGTTGTCGTTCCTGATAAAAACCAGTATAGAAAAATTCCCATTTTGAAGAGGGACGCATGCCAATTACCAAAGGTGTTCTTAAAAGACGTTGGGCGAATAACACAAATTCCTCGGAAGCATCAGTGTTAAAAGAGTTCCGCGGATCACTTGACGGATCAGAGCCAAAACCATAAAACTCGTAATCGTCTCGCTTATTAATTCTGCCTGAAAAACTAATTTTCCATACAGTTTCTCCCGTTCTAAAAATATGAAATGTCTTAATTTGGGAAGCCCAAAACTCGCTACCGCCATATGCACCGGCAATAGATATCCCACGACTTTTATTTCGAAAAAATACGGCGGCTCCAGCTGCGGGGTTGGACCCACTTGAAATACTCACTATTGGATACCAACCCAATTGTCTATTATAAAAATAGAGTATATTTTCCGTTTTTTCGATAAACTTGCTATCGCCGATTAGGTTAGCACCATAGCCAGCAGAATATAAAAGACCATCTGTTACTGTCCGTGGTATAAAAAGGACGGCATTGACGGTAGTTTTAAATGCTCTGCTTCCATCTTTACTTTTCCGCTCAATACCCCGCAGATTCTCGTACTCCCGATCAGAGTTATATGTAGAATCTGTCTTTACCTGGGTATTTTGATTACTTACTTTTGCGTATACATTTACAGAATTGAATAACATAACAGTTATAAAGCCTAAGAAAACGGGGGCTATCAGTCTAAATAATAGTCTATCAAATTTAATTGTTCGCCTTTCCATGATTCGAGTATTTTAACCTATAAATATTTATTTCCATTAAATAGTATATTTCCAAAGCCAGAATCTATTGTTTTTCACTTCTTCAATTGTTATAAATCTATCTATGGGTATATCAAAATATTGCTTCATTAGATGAATGTTACATTAAAGACTCGAGGAACAGAACAGTTTACGGAAGCATTAACCCGGCCGCAAGTGCAAAGAACACATCTAATCTGTGCTCTGGTTTCAATTCAACTGTTTTAGTAAATCACTTTGTGAGTTAATCAACATTCTCTGTATTTGATACGAAATAATTCCCTCTCAATTTAATTCAGTTAAACAGACACTGGCTGTTTAGCTGAATGAGGCGGGAGGGCATAATATCATATCGGCGTCGTCCCGGTAGTCCAAATAAGTGTTTTGGAAGGAATTCTTGTCTGGTTATCCAGTACTACTTCATCGGCAGTGGCGCTGCTAACCCTGGTATTCAACAACACCTCTGATTCATTTTTTTGCAGTTGGGCCAGTGCATAATCTGCAAGGCGTTCGCTGATTTCTGGCAAATGGCTCTCCGCTCTCGATGATTTCATTCGCCAGCAACATTTGTTCCCCGGTATAGTACACACTGGTATTGGTAATCTGAACCCGGGAGAATGCTATTGTTGTGAGTAAAAGAGATATCGATAAAATTGTAATAATTTGTTTCATTCTGCCTCCACTTATTGTTTGTGTTACCTTAAACTCTTGATAAAAGAAAATTTATTATTTAGAAGAAACAATCGTCCGGACCCGT
>CBDUVK010000269.1:0-4238 GCA_965370645.1 uncultured bacterium | reverse complement strand
ATTTTCTCATCAGAGAAATATAACATTTCAACCAATTTCCATGGAGAACCAACGAATATGCGAATTTTAAATATCATAATCTTTTTAATTCATACTCTCTGGCTCTCAACCGCCCTGGTACAAGAGGTAACGGTTGATTCATCATTAGGTAAAACGATCGAAAACTTTCTTGACCAGCATAAAAACAGCTGGCGGGACATGAATATTCCTGCCGGAGATGGAAAAGTACTATATGATCTCATCATCAAAAATAATTATACCCAAGCATTGGAAATCGGAACCTCCACCGGACATTCTGCCATCTGGATGGCCTGGGCCCTCAGTAAAACAGGGGGAAAGTTAATTACTATAGAGATTAGTGAAACCCGCTATAAAAAAGCTTTGGAAAATTTTCAGAAAGCAGGCGTGGACAGCTTTATCGATGCCAGACTTGCTAATGCCCATGACCTGGTGCCTCAATTAGAAGATCCGTTCGATTTTATCTTTGTGGATGCGGATAAAGAGTGGTATAGCCAGTATCTCAAATGGCTGCTACCCAAGATGGCAACTGGGGGTTGCTTTGCTGCCCATAATGTTTCCAATACTTTTATGAGTGGAATACCTGAGTTTTTGGAATACCTGGATAAAACAAAAGAGCTGGAAACTTCTATAATCGAATCCAGCCCTTCGGGCATATCAGTCAGTTATTTAAAGGATCGTTAGTGAAAACTGTAGGAGACGCTAAAACCATTCCAATTCTTCAAGCTCTTCAATATGCTCTTTCAATTCTGCCTGTAATTCTTCCAGCTCTTCGGCTTGCTGTTCAATTTTTTCCGCTTTCTTTTCCAGTTTTTTAGCCTTCGCTTCAATCTTTTCTACTTTTTTCTCCAACTCTTTGTCCAGGTCATCAAGGGTTACTTCGCTGAAGAAAGCCTCTAATAATCCGGATACTGCAGAAGCCGCAATATGTGCGCCGTCTACTCCAATCTTTCCAGCTTCATAACCCAATTTTTCAGCGGAATCAAACAATTCCCTGATCTCATGATTAAACTGCCTCAGTAATTTTTGACCTCTCCCGTTGGTGTGAATTTTTCTACCATCCAGGTATAAATCGCCGAAGCGTGTGATCTTTAAAGTTATTTTCCCATTATCATGGTGGGTGATATATACGCTGCTGCCTTTAATTTCCAGATCGGCATCCTCCAGGAATCCATCAACTGTTACCTTATAACATATATTATAATTTCTCTCGACTGCGGCGTTTACCAGAGTGAGAGAAACGAACAAAATGAGTAAAAGAGGTAATAAATATTTTATCATGAGTTCCTCCGGGGTTAATTAAAATCTACGGTATTGAGGCCAGGAAGTTGCCAAAGATTCTGAACAATCCGGATTTAAGAGACCCTGGAAATTTTATCTGATTTTTCATAACTCATCAGATCTGAATTATTTGTAGTGCACCACAGGATAATGTTCATGTAAAGCTTACATTAAAGTATTTGACTCAGGCTTATATGATGTTGATTTAGGGCATTGGGCTATAATTAAGAGATTGACTCAAACAGAAAAAAAGTCTATAATAATCGATGTAGTTTCTATCAGAGAAAGGATAAAAAATTAGATGCATCAGTTCATTGAATCCCTCATCAAAGATGCACCCATAATTTTGGACGGAGCCTGGGGGACACGTATGCAGCAGCTTGGCCTGGAGCCGGGTGAATGTCCGGATACCTGGAATATTCAATATCCTGAAAAGGTGGAGTTAGTTGCCAAAGAATATGTCGCTGCGGGCAGCCAGATTATTTTAACCAACACTTTCAGAAGTAATAGGATAGCGCTGCAGGTTCATGATTTGGCTGAAAAAACAGAGGAGCTTAATCGTCGTGGCGTAGAAATTTCCAAACGCGCTGCAGAAGATAAAAGCCAGGTGTTTGCCTCGATAGGTCCCAGTGGAAAAATGTTACTCAGCGGTGAGGTGACAGAACAGGAACTTGCGGAGACTTTTGAGGAACAGGCAGGCCTACTTAAGGAGGCTGGAGCAGATGCAATCATCATTGAAACCATGTCGGATCTGGATGAGGCCAGGATTGCTTTAAGCGCAGCAAAAAAAACAGGTTTGGCTGTCGGTGTGAGTATGGTCTTTGATGCCGGAAAAGAGAAAGATCATACCATGATGGGCAACTCCCCGGAACAAGTAGCGGAAGAACTTACTGCCGCCGGAGCGGATTTCATCGGTGCAAATTGTGGACAGGGGATAGATGGTTTTTTGTCCATATGTAAAAGGATGAAGGCATCGACACATTTACCGCTCTGGATGAAAGCAAATGCCGGGCTTCCGGTTTTTGAAAATGGGCAGACCATTTATAAAACAACACCAACAGAATATGCAATCTATATAAAACCGTTAGTCACTGCCGGGGCAGTATTTATTGGTGGTTGTTGCGGTACATCGCCAGAGTTTATCCAGGCGATTCACGAAGAACTTGAATCCCAAGGATAATACTGAATATTCTAACTTATTAGTATTTATTTAAAAGCCGATTGCTGTTAATAGTTTAGCAGAATTAGTAATGACTTACTTGATTTATAGAATGATTTTAAACCGTAGCAATTGTTTTTGACCCACCCCTGCCTGCGCCGATGCTTCGGCAGGCAGGCCTTAATCCCCTCCCTCATGTCACGCCAGTGGGCGGATCCGGCTACCGAAGGACATAAGGGAGGGGAAAGGCCCTATTTATAGGGCCTGGGAGGGTTATTTGAAGTAGAGTCATTTGTAGAAATTATTAAAAATGAAAATTCAAATGCAATCTAACGGTGGTTATTCAAAATATAAATTGAGCTTTATCGTAAACATTTAAACTAATTGGGGAATACCTTGGCAATTGATATTCAAAAAATCCGATCCTATTTCCCGGCATTATCTCTACGGGATAATGAAAAAACCAGAGTATACCTGGATAATCCCGCCGGAACCCAGGTACCCAGGCAGGTCATTGAGCGGATGAATCACTACCTGATCGAAACCAATGCCAAT
Organism: uncultured bacterium; assembly: GCA_965370645.1. Lineage (GTDB taxonomy): Bacteria > Calditrichota > Calditrichia > RBG-13-44-9 > RBG-13-44-9 > RQOF01. Next base: position 1,225 of record CBDUVK010000269.1, on the reverse strand, counting down.
CACGACGGCAATTTCAGAACCTCCCGTGAATCGGACCAGGTTTTACAAGAAGCGCATCAGGCTATGGCCGATTTTTTAAATGCCCGGTCTTCCTCGGAGATCATATTCGGTCCCAATATGACGACTTTAACTTATGCAATATCGCGCTCTTTAGCCCACTGGTTTAAGGAAGGGGAGGAAATTATTCTGACTCGTATGGATCATGATGCCAATGTGATGCCCTGGGTTCAAATGGCACAGGATAAGGGATTAAAGGTTAAGTGGCTGGATTTCAATAATGAGAGCTATAAATATGATCTGGATTCTTTGCAAAAACTTCTCTCACCCCGCACCTGCCTTATTGCTGTAAATTATGCCAGTAATGCCATCGGGACTATCAATGATATCAAAGAAATATGCCGTATGGCCCATAAATCTGATGTCCTGGTCTATGTCGATGCGGTTCAGTATGTTCCCCACGCACCAACGGATGTACAGGTTTTAGATTGCGATTTTTTAGTCTGCTCAGCCTATAAATTCTTTGGGCCTCATCAGGGAATATTATGGGGCAAATCCGATCTGCTGGAAAAACTACCGGCATATAAAGTCAGATCTGCAGATGAGGATCCTCCCGGTAAATTTGAAACCGGCACCCAATGCCATGAAGGACAGGCGGGAACATTGGGTGCTTTGGAATATTTTACCATGATCGGCAAAACTATGGCACCGGAATTTCATCAACAATTTTCAGCTTTCTCTAAACGGTCGAAATATTTACATGCTGCTATGGCTGATATCAAAGAATATGAAAAAGAACTCAGTGCTCATCTCATTAGCGGTTTACAATCGATCAGCGGTATAAAGATTCATGGTATTACAGACTCTTCTGAACTAGACCGGCGCGTACCCACCGTCTCTTTTGTCAAAAATGGACATCATCCTGCTGATATAGCAAAGCGTCTGGCGGAGGAGAATGTATTTGTATGGGATGGGGATTACTATGCGCTGGAGGTGATCAATCATTTGGGATTGCGAGAAAAAGGAGGTATGTTGCGGGTGGGTCCGGTTCATTATAACACCAAAGAAGAAATAGATAAATTTTTGAATTTATTGGACTTGATGAAATAACTTTTTGGATGGGAGCACCATAATTCAGATTCTGTCAAGGCACCATTATTAAAGTATTTTATTGGAGATTAGACTCTCGTTGCTCGTCTCTCGGTACTCGTTAAGTCATCTTCTATTA
>CBDUVK010000268.1:0-4243 GCA_965370645.1 uncultured bacterium | reverse complement strand
GAAACACCAAATACAGAAGCTTAAATACTTTTTTTATTCAGGAGGCAACAAAAAAGGCTGCCCGGAGACAGCCTTTTTGTCAAAGATCATATATAGGAGATTTTAATTTTTTCTGGTACGATCTACCCAACTGATCGTTAATCCCACCAGGAGTATAATACAACCAAACCAGAGGATACTGATAAAGGGCTTCTCACTCACTTCGATGGACAGAACATCTTTCGATGCATCTCCTGATTGACTTCCACCCTCAACAACAATCAAAATTTTTCCCTCATTGGCATCGATGGATTCGAGGTGAATTTTATAAGGTGTTTCCGGTACATCAACGGTATTTCCCTGTAATTTTCCATCTTCCATCCAAATCCCGGGTTGAACTGAATAATCTTTGGAATAGCCGCCCTCTGAAAACGTCACAGTTAAATCTGCTCTCACCGCCATGGGAGACTGATCCATATGTTCTCCCACCATAAAACGGTTAAAGGTTACACTGAGTTGATCAACCGTTTTACTTTCATTCTTACTCAGTTCAATCTGATGGACATGTCCTTCCTGGCCGGGCATAAACGAAATGGGGGAGATATAGATATCTTTATTGATTCCCACCTTCACATGGGGAGAAATCATATAGCTCTGGGTATATTTACTAAAGTAAAATTGTGGATCGGCCACGTAGCTGCCGTTCTGCTTTTTAACGATCAACTTAACGCGATCTTTGCCATCACTGCGTTGTTCGAAATCGACAAACTGAACATCATAGCCGAATTTGGTTGACTGAAATTGTCCGGCGGGCAGGGTAATTTTCTCACTCTGGTTATACATGGAGGAGGTTATGATCCCGATAATCATGAATCCGACCCCGATATGAGATAGATAAGACCCGCTTTTTAAGGGCATATTCCGCACCAGGCGATAAGAGACAAGTCCATTGATGATCACCGCAAAAGCAGATAAAAAGACCAATATGATCGAGACAATTTTGGTGAGACCGAAAAGAATTCCGGCCACCGTAATCAATAGTGCAATGGCTCCGCCAGTGAGCAGTGTTTTTCTATCCCGCAGTTCGGATACTTTCCAGACCAGCAGAGGGGCAACCGCCATACTTGCCAGAATAAAAATGGCTACCGGAATGCTTATTTTATTATAAAAATCCATAGAGACGTTGGCAGGTTCCCCAAGAAGACCGGTATAAATAGGAGAGGAGGTCCCGATAAAAATCGTTATACCTGTGAAGAGCAGGGACATCATTCCGATCAGGATAAAAGTCTCGCGGCTGAGAATTCCTTCAGCAAATTTAGGGCTCTGAACCAGCTTGAATGATTTAAAAAACAGGTAAAGAGATATGCCTGAAAACAAAACCACAAAGGTAATCAGGTAAATATTCAGATCCGATTCCGCAAAGGAGTGGACAGAAAAATCAGCTAATACTCCCGAACGAGTGAGGAAGGATCCCCACAAAACAGAGATGAAACCCAGGGCTCCCAGAAAGAGATTGGTTTTGATTAGTCCTTTCTGACGAATTTGAATGACGATCCCATGAAGGAGAACCGCCATAAATAAAAAGGGAACTAAGGAAGCATTTTCCACCGGATCCCATGCCCAATATCCTCCCCATCCCAGGGTGACATAGGACCAATAACCGCCCATGATAATACCCATTCCCAGAAACAATGTTGAAAAAATCACCCATGGGCGGGCATCAATAACCCATTGCTCAAATTGCTTCCTAACCATTGCATTCATTGCAAAAGCAAAGGCCACCACAGTGGAGCTATATCCCACAAACATGACAGGTGGATGGATGATCATCCAGGGATTTTGCAGTAAGGGATTCAGGCTGGCGCCATCCTGGGGCATCAGGCCAACCGGAACATCGGCATGGGCATGCCAGATCATGGCAAAGGGGCTCTTCTTCAACAAAATGAGCAGTAAAAAAGCCTGTACAAGCATCACAAAAAACATAACCAGGGGATCACGCCTGGTAGTCGTCTTGATTAAAGCCACACCGAAAAAAGTGCCAAAAAGCAGCCAGATGAGAAAAGTACCTTCCTGCCCGGCCCAGAAAGTTGAAATCAGATAATAGTTGGACAATTGCAGTGAGGTATAATTATAGACATAATTGAGTTGGAAATTGTGATTAAATATATGATAATAAAGCAGCACCACTGAAAAAATGACAGCCGCGCCCATAACCGCAAAAGAACGATGAGCCAGATTTAAAAAACGTTCATCCTCATCCCGGTAAAAAAGCCAGAAAGCCGCTGCAGAAACCGAGGCAGCAACAAAGGCGACTGATATGGCAAAAATTCCACTAATCATATTTCCACTCCTTCCGCCTGATACTTGGAAGGACATTTCACCAAAAGTTGATCCGCTTCAAAATGACCCTGGGTATATCGGCCAATGACCACAATTTCCTCAGCCTGTTCCAGATTTGCCGGTTTCACACCATTATAAATAACCTTAAACTGCTCACCCTTGTCATCTGCCATACTAAAGGTGAACACTTTATTTTCAATATCAAAATGCTCACTGCCAACCACACGCTGACCTTTCACCTGCACAACTTTGGTGCTTTTTTTGGCATCATCCAGCGAGACGTAGGGCGTGAGAGATTTACTCAAATTGATGGCTGCAAATGCAATAAAACCAACAATGATTATAATCCCGACTATATATTTAACTTTCATGATTGTCCTCCTTAGGGGATATCAATTTATTACTCTAACGTTATTTCTGCTCTAATTCTTCATCAAAATTAATTTTCCGTTCTATTTTTTTTAGCAAGCGATCCAGGTGAAGTAAATAGAAGAAAATCCCCCCCCAGATCAATAAACAGATAACTAAAACGACATATATATCTGACATTCTATCTCCAAATTTTGTTAACCGGAATCCATCTGCTCTATATGACTCTGGATCATAAGAGATTTAATTTTTAAACGCAACATCCAGAAAAAGAGCAGGGTAAAACTTAGCAAAGAGTTTATAAAAACCTGCAACATACGGCCATCCATTTTAATCTCTCCTTCCGGATTAATTAAAGGATCCGGATGCAGAGACTCGTAAACCCGGGGAATGATAAAAATAAAAAATGGGACTGTAACAAAGGCTATTATTGAATAGACCGCAGAAAGTTTTGCTTTCTGCTCCTCGATATCAATGGCTGAGCGCAAGGCAAAATAGGCGGCATAGATGAGCAATAAAATAAAAATGGAAGTTTCACGCGGATCCCAGTTCCAATAGGATTGCCATATTTTTTTAGCCCAGATCGAACCGGTAACAGTAGCAAGAACTGCGAATATCAGGCCTATCTGAGCCGAGGAATGGGCCCATATATCATATTTTTTTTGCTGAGTTCGCAAATACTGCAGACTGCCAATGGCAGAAATAAGGAAAGCCAGAGAGGCCAACCAGGCAGTAGGAACATGAAAAAATATGATCCGGGCAGTCTCTCCCAAACCTTTTGCAGGAGGTGCATAGAGAAAGGCTCCCAAAATGACAGCCGTCATCCAAATCCCCAGCAGGTATTTCCACCAGGATTTATCTAAAAGCATTTATTTTCTCCAAATAAACTCGAATAATAATAAAGAAAGTGTTAAAATCACAATTGAAAATGAAAATAATACCTGTAAATCAGACAGGCCTTCCGAGAAGGTACCTCCATCCATTGACAACCCGGTACCATGTATTCCGGAAATTAAGACCGGCAGGGAAATTGGAAATGCTAAAACCGCGAAAAGTGCCCCCTTGGCACTGGCCTGAGATATTATAGCCGCAATCAGGGTGGCCACCGATGCCAGTCCGAGACTACCAATGAAGATCACCACCATGAAGACACCCGGGCTCCCTACGTTAGCTCCCATCATAGCCAGGAAAACAGGAACGATAAGAATTTCCAGTGAAAATAATAATAGTATATTAAACAACCACTTACCCAAAAATACAGCGTTAGGTGATGTCACCAGTCTCAGCGTATCAGCAGTCTGCTGTTCTTCCTCGCGCACAAAAATATGGGCTAATCCGGACATACTGGAGAAAAACAGGATAATCCAGAGAAGAGGTGCCAATATTTCACTTCGCAACCGAATGGGACCCATGGAAAAACTGATTGCAGTCAGGGTGGTAATGGCAAACAGGAAAATTGCATTGACTGCATAGCGAGACCGGAATTCCACATGCAGATCCTTCAGAAATACGATATAGGCACTATGAATTAAGGATAATTTTTTCATCGCCAAAT
>CBDUVK010000267.1:0-4252 GCA_965370645.1 uncultured bacterium | reverse complement strand
GAACCAAAAAATTACCTGATATTCTTACATACAGCCTATACAAATTGAGTAATCAAAACTGCAAATAGCGCTCCGGCTATCGTATTGCAGAAATTGACAACATCATTATTAAACCAGGGAATACCTGAAACCAGGATGGTTTTTTTATCTTCGCAATGTATTTTTTTTTCGGTATGCTTGTGGCACACTTTGCATTGAAATTGAGCCTGCAGGGTAGCTCCCAGTAGGCTATCAACTAAACTGGCTAAAAATCCACTGCCAGCGAGGAGCAATAAAAGAAGCCATACCGAGAGATGTGCCGGGGATTGAATAAATAGCATACCACTGAAAACAAGTATCAGGCTGCCCAGAAATGCTCCTGAAAATCCAGCCAGCGTCACACCTCCGGAACTGCCGGGAGGAACGGATTTAAGGGTTGAAATCAGACGAGGTTGCCGACCCCAGCGCATTCCAATTTCGGTTGCCCAGGTATCAGCAGTGGCAGCGGCTAGCGAACCCAAGAATGCCAAATAATTAAAGGTGCTTGGATGAAAAATTTCCATAATCATAAGTATTCCGGCAATTCCTCCATTAGCCAAAACCTGTACATGGTCCCTCTGACTTCCTTTTTCAAATAAATCATCATTCTTTAATTTGCCCAGTTTTGATAATAAGCTGGACAATATGAAGAAGGTTAAAATGGGAATAGTCCACTTCCATCCTCCAAAGCCAAAAATAACCGTTGCTAATAAAAATGCGGCCACACTGCCGCTGGCAGATAAAAATTTGGCGCGGTAAGAGAAAAATGCGACAATAGCTCCCAGGATAATACCCAGAAAAAGTTGAAATTGCAGCTGTTTTGTACTGCTCAGTAGAAAGTAGAGCACAATTGCACTCAGCAAGGGTACCGTAAGGTTATCGTTACCCTTATCTCCCAATGCCTCTGCTGCCGTAGCTACAATGGCCGTTATTACCGCAAAGATGAATAGAAGGAAAATCGAATCATCTACAGCTGATAAAAATGCCGGATAGAGTAAGAAGGTAACAAAAACCACTATTAAACTTACCAGAAACATGGTAAGAGAACCTTGCACTGTTTTCCTGTCCCTGACCAGGCAATAATATTTGGGTTTTTTCACCGTCTTACCGACAATTGCGGCGGAGGCATCTCCAACTGCCATGATCATCATTGAAGCAATTATCACAATTTTATAGTCTTCCCAAAAAATGAATATGAGCAGAAAGAATGAAAGAGCGTAATAAACCGTTCCCAGGTTATCCCGTTCGATATGTATCCCGGGCAGAAGATTTTTACGAACTGCAATAAAATTAAAAATCGTAAAAAATGCGGCAATGGTTAGCAAAGGCAGTGATGTTTTCAGAAGTAGAGGGGTAAGAAGTAAAAGTATTCCAACCGAAATATGAACCATTTTCCGGGTTGCTTCCTGTGGCCAATGAAGAAATCTACGGACAATTTCTGAAACTGCAATTAATATAAAGATAATGAGGGAAAGCAGCAGGAGATGGAACCAGTCACTCTGGGGAGGTATTTGGAAAAGGTGGGTAAAGTTCATCCTGTCAACTCACCACAATATTGACCACCTTATCGGGGACCACAATAATTTTCCGGATAGTTTTGCCTTTAATTAACTCAGGAATACGCCCACTCTGAAGAGCTAATTTCTCAATTTCATCTGCTTTGAATTCCCGGGATATTTCCATTTGGGCCCTGACCTTCCCATTAATCAAAATCCCATAATTCACAACCTCCACCTCCAGGGCTTTTGGATCATATTGCGGCCAGGCATGATCAAAAACACTGAATTTATATCCGGCTTTCTCCCATAATTCCTCACCAAAATGAGGCGCAAATGGAGCTAATAACAGGATCAATTTTCGAAATACATCTTTCAGAAAGGCCCCATCTAACTCTTCAACTGCCCTATCCTGAGCATATTTATAGAGACCGTTCACCAATTCCATGATACGACTGATTGCGGTATTAAAATGAAATCTTTCCGTATCCTCCGTAGCACCTTTAATTGAATTGTTCAGAATACGATTCAATTCCAGCTCTTCTTCTCCCAGTGGTTTATCACCGAATTCTTTATTATAAATCTCTTTGGATAAATTAAAAATACGCCAGATTCTATTGAGAAAACGGTCCAATGAAGCGATCCCTTCATCACTCCAGGGTCCTCCTTTTTCAAATTCGAAACCGAACATCAGATAGCAGCGAAAAGCATCCGAACCAAATTTCTCCAGATATTCTTCCGGATTTACCACATTTCCCAAAGTTTTGCTCATTTTCAACCCATCGGGACCCTTGATAACACCCTGATGCCGGAGAGCAAAAAAAGGCTCGTCGAAATCGATGTACTTAAGATCATGCAGAACCATAGTAATAAAACGGGCATAGAGGAGATGCATAGTGGCGTGTTCGGCTCCCCCGACATACATATCGACCGGACACCATTGGTTAACCAACTTTTTATCAAATGGGTGGTCATTTAGTTTGGGTGAGAGATAGCGCAGAAAATACCAGGAAGAATCTACAAAGGTATCCATGGTGTCCACTTCCCGTTGAGCTGTTTCTCCGCATTTGGGACATTCGGTATCCAGATATTCCGGGTGATGTTTAAGGGGAGATTCCCCGCTCGGTCTGAAATCCACATCATAGGGAAGTAAGACCGGCAACTGCTCTTCCGGAACGGGCACTTCACCACAGGAAGAGCAATATACGATGGGAATGGGTGCCCCCCAGTACCTCTGCCGTGATATCAGCCAATCTCGCAATTTATAATTAATTTTTCGCCTGCCCACCTGATTGGATTCCAACCAATCTGCAATTTTTTCTATGCTCTCTTCGGAGGGAATTCCGTTAAATGAACCGGAATTTATCATAATTCCGGGGTCGGTGTATGCCTGTTCCGGGATATCCTCAGCATGGGTACCCGGTTGCAGGATTACATTCCGAATGGGCAAATCATATTGGGCGGCAAATTCAAAATCTCTTTCATCATGAGCTGGAACTGCCATAACTGCGCCGGTACCGTAGGTCATGAGCGCATAATCGGCAATCCAGATGGGTATTTTTTCCTTGTTCACCGGATTTATGGCAAAGGCCCCCGTGAATATACCGGTTTTTTTACGAATCGTCGAAGTTCTCTCAATTTCACTTTGCAGGATACTTTTCTTCACATAAGCATCCACTTTTTGCTTTTGATCGGGTGTGGTAATTTCTTCTACCAGGGGATGTTCCGGAGCCAAAACCATATAGGTGACTCCAAACAGTGTGTCCGGACGGGTTGTGAATGTACTAATCGATCGACCGGGATCATCGGCCAGCTGAAAATCAATTTCAACTCCGATACTTTTACCGATCCAGTTCTTCTGCATCAGGGCGGTTCTTTCCGGCCAATCAAGCTTTTCCAGACCTTTCAACAGCTGTTCAGAGTAATCCGTAATCTTTAAAAACCACTGCACCAGATCTTTCTTGATAACTGAGGCATGACACCTTTCACAAGTCCCATCGGACTGTACCTGTTCATTGGCAAGTACTGTCTGGCAAGAGGGACACCAATTCACGGCTGCCTTGGCCCGGTAGGCCAGACCCGCTTTGAACAATTGCAAAAATATCCACTGGGTCCATCTGTAGTATTCAGGCTGACTGGTATCAACCTCCTGCTCCCAGTCATACATGGCACCGATAGCTTTTAACTGTTCCCGGATAATATTTACATTCTCTTTGGTAATATCGTGAGGGTGGCGATTGGTCTTTATAGCAAAATTTTCGGCCGGTAAACCAAATGCATCGAATCCCATGGGTTCGAATACATTGTAACCTCTCATTCGCCGAAAGCGGGCCCAGGTATCGGTTGAACCATAGTTAAACCAATGGCCCAGATGAAGTCTATCAGAAGAGGGATAAATGAACATGACCAGGGTATAGCATTTTTTTTCGGTCCGGGCAAGATCTGTCTTAAATTTTTTAGTAGATTTCCACTTTTTCTGCCATTTATTTTCAATTTTTTTAAAGGGATAGCCCATCGGCCGTAGCTCCTGCTCCCGAATTGGACTCAGCCAAATTCGTAACGTATTGAAAATTAAGTATTTCTAAAATTAACAATATTTTAGAAAGTCCCACTCTGTCCACCAGTGTCTTAAAATTTAACTAAATAATCACGTTATAGTCACGAAAAAATTAATTTCCAAAATTCACTACATTTTTATCTACATGAAGATTTTATTTATATAAATGCATACATATAAG
>CBDUVK010000266.1:0-4294 GCA_965370645.1 uncultured bacterium | reverse complement strand
CAATAACTCAATGTTAATTGAAAATCATTCCCGAATAATAATCTTGGGTGCAGAATGTCCGGGATAATCCGCGAATTTATCCGGAACAACCATATACACATGGTATGAATATGTTCCCGGAATTGGAGATTCTTTTACCTTGAGTGTTAGATCAGAATCTGTTGGAAACCGATGTTCGATGTAACCCTCATTTGCTGGGAGTTCTAGAAAAGCTTTCGTATTTGGGATAACAAGCGCCGCCTGGGTTTTGTCCTGACTTTTAATCTCAATGGTGTCGCCGGCATTTACTGTAATTTCAAATGGCTCGACATAATTTTCTTTTTGACTGATGTTAACAACTACTGTTTTAATCATAATTTTATCCTTTCAAAATTTTGGTTCTATGATAATTTTTATCTCAGTTTATGAGTTGTTGATATTGGCTATCTTCCCGGAGACTTTTTAGGCCAGGATATGCCTCTATGAGTGCGATTGAAAATCCTTCCTTCAATGATTTTTCGATCCATTTAAAAGCTTCCTTACGATCACCTAACATTTCAAAAACTTCACCGATCCGGAAATAGGTTTCTACATTGTCTGGTTTTTTTCTAATCAATACTTGGAGTAGCTTCTGTGCCTGTTCAACATTCCCAAGCGATGCATGATAACCAGCCAGATCTCCCATGATTTCTAAATTCCCCGGATTAATTTTCAGCTGTTCTTCAGAAAGAGAGATCGCTTTTTGATAACATTGCCGAAATTTTTCCTTCTGATTTTTTTGCCAGCGATATGCTTCAGCTAATCCAGCCCATATCTGGTAGTCCTTATCTGAAATAGCCAGTGCCTTTTCATACATGAGTCCTGATTTTTTATAGTTTTTTAGATAAAAATTTAAAGTTCCCAAATTAGAATAGCCCACCTCAGTAGGATCGATCTCTACTGATTTCTGGTAAATTTTTTCTGCCTCTTCCCAGTCACCTAAGAAAAAATATATTCCACCGAGATTGTAGTAACCCTTACTGCTCTCCGGAGTGAGATCGATAACTTTTTGAAACTGGCTCACGGCATTCCGATACCGACCCTGTCGGTAAAAAAAGACACCCAGTGAATTATAGTTTTTCCAGTAAGCCGGCTGCAATTGAATTGATTTAAAGTATGTTCTTTCCGCTGCCTCAAACAAACCCTTGCTCTCCAAAGCTCTCGCCAGACCTCGATAAGCGTCAGCATAAGAGGAGTCGAGCACCAGCGCTCTCTCAAATGAATGAATTGCATCCTCAGCTTTCCCGGTTCCGGATAAAATGTAACCTTCGGTAACCAGGGCTGCCGGAATATCTGAATCAATATGGAGTGCCTCCTTGCAATGAGATTTGGCAAACTGTACCCACTGAATGTCCTTACTGTTTTGGTATTTTTGCCAATAGGCCTCTCCCAATTTAGCATGGGCCAATGGAAATTGCGGATCTACCTCCAGAGATTTTCGGAGCAGATCAATCGCAGAATTCAAATTTTCGGGGATATCTGATTTTTGTAAATAACCCAGACCCCTGATGTAGAAATCGTAAGCAGTCGGATCTAGTTTCTGTTCGTCAAGCCAGCTTTCATCTGTTGCATGACCTTTTTTTATTTCCAGCATCTCATATAACATATTGAGAATTTTTTTCTGCAGTGCTAAATCTTCTGATACCTTTCCCTCAACTATGCCGGATCGGATCTGGCGCAATTTCTTTGTATCAACCAGATTGAAAATCAATTGAACTCGGTTCTCCTCAGACAGACAATGAGCAGTAATGGCGAGATTAACACCAAATTTTTTCCTGGCATCTACTACGCTGCTAATATTCTCTTTACATATTTCATTAAAGGGGACAATCCAGATTTTCCCATTTAATTTTTCAACCTGGGTAAGGTGGCTCGAAATGATTTCGACTAATCCATCCAGGTAGGACTGGAGAGATGCCCCATTTGCGGGGGTCGTGATTGGTAAGATTGCCAGATGTTTGTCTTGCGGTAATGCTTGAAATCCAACAAATTTTTTTAGAGCAGTCCAGTTGGAAGAAACTATTAGAATAATAAAAATGCTTATTAAAAATATGAATGCTGCGAGTGCCCACGATCTAAAGCTTATCCGATTGAATAATGGTTTTGTTCTGATCTCTGTTCTCAACTGTGGAGATTTCACTTCCAGTTCGGATTGTAACTCTACGATATTCTGAAAACGGTCGTTAGGATCTTTAGAGAGACATCGTTTTATTATATGTTCTAATTTTTCCGGTACATTTTTATCAAGAACCGACAGGGGTGTTGGTTCTTCATTAAGAATGGAATACAAGACTGCCTGATCATACTCCCCTTTAAATGGTAATTTTCCACTGTACATTTCGTACAGAATTATGCCAAAAGACCAGATATCGGTTCTGAAATCTACCTTGGTTCCTTTTATTTGCTCAGGAGACATGTAAGGGATAGTACCCGGCATAGTATTTGGTTTGGTTAATGTGGTCTGACCAGCAAATTTGGCCAGACCAAAGTCAAGAATCCGTACCTCATCGCTCTGTGTTATCATTATATTGGCGGGCTTTAGATCCCTATGAATTACACCTGCTGCGTGAGCTTGCATCAGGCCATGGGCTATCTGGAGGGAAATTTTATAAGCTTCGTTTTGAGAAAAATCCTCTCGCTTAATTCTTTCTTTGAGAGTCTCTCCTTCATAATAGGCCATACAGATGAAAATCTGGTGGTCAGCGGTTTCGTCGACTTCGTGTATGGTACAAATATTCTGATGTTCTAATACGGAAGCAGCTTGCGCTTCATGGATAAATCTTGTCTTGGCATCCTGATCGCTGGCGAATTCGGGAGGTAAAAATTTTAATGCAACACTTCTCTTTAATCTGGTATCTTCTGCTTTATATACGATACCCATGCCTCCGCTACCCAGCCTTTGGAGGATTTTATAGTGGGAGATTGTTTGTCCAATCATGTCCTGCAAGGCAACCTGAGATTTAGTATGACATTCTGAGATATTGCTAGTAATATTTTTAATGTCGAATCCTGCCATGAAGGGAGGAGGAATAAGAGGAACCAGAATATTTGATATCGAATAGGGAGCCGAGCGTGAGCTCACAGCCGGTTTGAGATTTGATACATCCCTAAAATTTTCTAATCTGATAATAATATAATCTATTTAATGATAAAGAGCAATTATTTGTAGGACAATTAAAATGAAGAGGGTGATTTGGACTCACCCTCTCATCAAAATCAAATTTCTTGATTACGGAATGATTTTCATTCCTTTTTGTGCAATAAGCCTGGTCTGAGTAAAGTGCGGATCACTAATTTCAAATTTCTGCAGGATGAAAGGCGGTGCAAATCGATAGAGCAGGTTTGCTTCAATATCATAAATATCTCTGTCTTCCAGCTTGTAAGAAATGACACTCGGTTCTCCGGGCATGAGTCTCTTCTCAAAGATCGTCCGGGTTGCCAGCCAGGGAGGAACAGGGGCATTTCCCTGGTCGTCTGCCATAATCTTCATGAATAATGCACTCCGGTCCTCTTCGACCGGATTTTTGTTCCAGTTCTGCCAGACCACATTTCCAAGTGAGTCATAGGCAATTACTTTTAACATCACCATGCGTAAAGGTGTGCCGGTAGGGATGGCGTGACCTGCTCCGCTATTGGTGAGTATCACTTTAAAATCTCTGGAAATTTCATCATAGGCCAGATCCATTTCGACTGAATTAAAAAGCAGGTCATTTTGATGCGTTCCCGCAAAAAGATGAGAAGCTGAACCATTCAATTTAGGCATATGGCAATCCTGACAGCTCTTACCGGTTTTGGTATGAAATGCCTGCCATTCCGATCCTGTAGTGCATATCTCCAGGTCTTTGGGGTTTTTCATGATGGCATGGCAGGGCAGGCATACCTCACTTTCATTAAAATAATCCCGGTTTGCCACCGGATGTTCGGAATTCCCCGGTTCGGGCTCGTAACTGTAAACCGTATCCAGCTTTATCTGCATATTCTTGGCAGATTGAAATCCATTAATATGAGCAGTACCATGACAAAACTGGCAAGTAACTCCATCTTGATTGAATGCCTCTTCCATAGAAATATTTTGAAATACTGTGGACATGGGGGAGTGGCAGACGATGCATTTAGATTTTAATTTCCCCTGGGTATCTTGAATCCCCCACTGATACATGCCATTGAATAGGGGATCTCGTAATGATGTTGCCTGTGCATGCATGGAAGTTTTCCACTCCAGGTATATTTCCTGGTGACATTCGCCACATTGCTCGGCAGTTATAAAATTATTCTG
>CBDUVK010000265.1:0-4296 GCA_965370645.1 uncultured bacterium | reverse complement strand
CAATTGTTGGCGAAGCGCAAGGTTTTCGGCAGCGAGATTCGAGGTGATTTTGAACCTCGACCAAATGAACAAAACAAGATTTCCAAGCGTTTTCATCATGATTACAGCTTGGCAGGCGCATGCAAATTTGTCAATAATTTCCGAAAGTACGAATAATTGCGAAGGCCAGAAGTATCAATGACTGAGGCAAATGTAACAGCTATAGAAAACGGGTAGATTTGAGATTTGTATTCCAAGAGGGGGTTGACATGGAAGTTCAAAGCTCATAAGCTACGCAAAATCACCAAGCAAACCCATAGTCAAAACCACCACATCAACCTCTTGTTAGGACAAATGATGCTTGTATCTGAAAATAGATTAAATTACCATAAAATTCAGAACCTTTTTCATCCAAATTGCAATTTATATAATTGATTTAAATATCAATAGATTATAGGAGATTTTCTCATACTAATCATGAGTATTTTCCTTTTTTTTGTCCAGAGAGATATGAATTCAAATTTTTCTGTTTTTTAATCGAACATCAAGACTTAATCAGACTGATTTCCAGGGGGATTTTATTATGAATCGTAAAGTACTACTAACAATATCGTTTTTGAATTTTTTCGTTGTTGCTTTCACCCCCCATTTGTGGGCTTCTGATCCAGCCTCCTGCAAAGAGGTTCGTTTTTCCGATGTGGGTTGGACTGATATTACGGCCACCACAGCCACTGTTTCTATTGTGGTGGAAGGATTGGGATACTCCACTAAAACCCAACTGTTGTCTGTTCCAGTTACTTATACCAGTTTGAAAAACAAGGACATTGATATTTTCCTGGGCAACTGGATGCCAACCATGAAAGCTGATATTGAACCCTACACTAAAGATGGATCAGTGGAAGTAACCGGTCGGAATCTGACTGGAGCCAAATATACTCTGGCAGTCCCCCAATATGTCTACGATGGCGGACTCAAATCTTTTGCTGATATTGCCAAATTTAAGAGCGAGTTGAAGGGTAAAATTTATGGAATAGAGGCGGGCAATGATGGCAACCGTTTGATTCAGGGGATGATCGATGAAAACAAATTCGGTCTCAAAAAATTCAAACTCGTGGATTCCAGTGAGGCGGGAATGCTTTCTCAGGTTTCCCGGGCTATAAAGCGAAAGAAATGGATCGTGTTTTTGGGATGGGCACCACATCCGATGAACGCTAATTTTAAACTGGCCTATCTTTCTGGCGGAGACGATGTTTTTGGACCTAATTTCGGTGGGGCCGATGTATACACAAACACCAGGAAAGGATATACCACCGAGTGTCCTAATGTGGGGACGTTACTCAAAAATCTGAAATTCTCGCTTGAAATGGAAAATGAGATCATGGGCGCCATTTTAGACGATGGTCAAGAACCTGTTAAAGCCGCAAAAATATGGTTGAAGAAAAATCCATCCGTTTTGAACAGTTGGCTCAAAGGAGTAAAAACCATAGATGGAAAAGACGGACTGGCCTCTGTAAAAAAACACCTGGGAATTTGAACTCCGGTAGTGAACTCAGGCTTAAATAATTTTTGAAGAAAAAATCCACGCCGTAAGCGGAGTAGCATATTTTAAGGGCCTCCGGCGGCAAGATTTAAAAAGCTTGAGCAAACTTTTTAAGTAGCCTGCAGCGTGTAAAAACGCCCAGAGTACTG
This sequence comes from uncultured bacterium, assembly GCA_965370645.1. Classification (GTDB taxonomy): domain Bacteria; phylum Calditrichota; class Calditrichia; order RBG-13-44-9; family RBG-13-44-9; genus RQOF01. The sequence continues at coordinate 2,628 of CBDUVK010000265.1, read as the reverse complement.
TGAAATTATTTAAATGAACGACTAAACGACATGGAATATATGGATTGGCTAACTGAAAATAAAATTCCTCTGGGAGAGTGGATCAACGTAACGGTAGATCTGACCAATGAGCATGCCGCCTGGTTTTTTGACTGGATTTCCATATCGCTGGGGTTCGTTATCGAAGGACTGACTGGTCTGCTGATATGGTGTCACCCATTGGCACTGGTAGCCATTTTTACCTTTGCATCCTATTGTTTGCACCGATCCTTGAAGCTTTCACTGATGATATTGAGTTCTTTATTGTTGATCATCAATATGGGGTACTGGGATGCTACCCTCGAATCACTGGCCCTGATTCTTTTTTCCACTACTTTTTGTATGCTAATCGGTGTCCCGCTGGGGATCGCATCAGCCCATCGTCCTTGGTTATATAAAATCGTGCATCCGATTCTTGATCTAATGCAAACCATCCCCACCTTTGTTTACCTCATCCCAACATTAATATTATTTGGTTTGGGACCGGTACCTGGTGTGATTTCGACGATGATTTTTGCGCTGCCTGCTCCTGTCAGACTGACACATTTAGGCATTTCATCAGTCCCTCAATCCATGATTGATGCCGTGGAGTCATTTGGCGCTACAAAATCACAATTGTTATGGAAAGTAGAACTGCCCTATGCCAAACCCACCATCATGGCGGGGCTGACCCAGTGCATCATGCTGTCATTGTCCATGGTTGTGATTGCAGCGCTCGTTGGAGCAGATGGATTGGGAACACCCGTGGTTCGGGCACTGAATACTGTAAATATCGCAAAAGGATTCGAGGCAGGATTGGCGATTGTTCTGGTTGCCATCATGCTGGATCGGGTCTGCAAAGAACCAAACCAATAAAATACAAAAAACATGAAAACTGTTATTGAATTTAAAAATGTAGACATTATTTTCGGTGAGACCCCTCATGAAGCAGCTAAATTGCTGGATCAGGGGAAGGAGAGAGAAGAAATTCTGGAAACCACAGGCAACACGATTGGGGTCCATAATGCTTCAATCAAAGTTGAAAAAGGAGAAATCTGTGTGTTGATGGGCCTTTCCGGTTCAGGAAAATCAACCCTTTTACGTTGTGTCAATGGACTTAACAAACCGACCCGAGGCCAGATTCTGGTCCAGGACAAAGAAGACTTTATCGATATGGTCAGTTGCGACTCGACCACATTGCGTCGGGTTCGTATGGAACTCATATCCATGGTTTTTCAGCAGTTTAGCCTCTTACCCTGGAGAACGGTCGATGAGAATGTGGGACTCGGATTGGAATTAAAAGGAATTCCAAAAGCACAACGTAAAAAAATCATCGAAGAAAAATTAAAGCTGGTGAACCTTGAACAATGGAAAGACAAATATGTTCGTGAGCTTTCCGGGGGAATGCAGCAGCGGGTGGGGTTGGCCAGAGCTTTTGCCACGGATGCCGATATCTTATTGATGGACGAACCTTTTTCAGCGCTGGACCCACTTATTCGAAACTATCTGCAGGATGAGCTGCTGGAACTACAGGCTTCTCTGCACAAAACCATCATATTTGTCAGTCACGATTTGGACGAGGCGGTGAAACTCGGCACTCATATCGCGATTATGAAAGATGGCAAAATTGTACAATATGGAACACCTGAAGAAATTATTTTATACCCAGCCGATCAATACGTGGCTGATTTTGTTTCTCATTTAAATCCACTGAATGCCTTAACAGGCAATGCTTTGATGCAGCCTATTGCTAATACATATCGTGAGGGAAATGAATTGTGGCTTGATTACTGGGGACGTTATCGCCTCATTCTGGAAGAATCAGGGGAGCCCAAAAACGTTATCATTGATGGTAAACCCGGTCAATTTGTGAAACATGAACCCGGCTCAGTTTTTAAAACTCAAACAGCCGATAAAATTCTACTGGCCCAAAAAGATATCATCATGAAAGATATTATTGAATATCGCTGGGAAATGGGATCCCCGGTGGTGATCGTTAACGATGACAAAGTGATTGGTGTTGTCGGAGATGATGAAATTTATTGGAGTATTCTGGGAAAAGGTGTTAAATCAGAAGGCGAAGGAAAATCATTCATCAGACCTCAAGAAGATTGATTTTCACGCAGCGCCTGCAACGTTCTTAGCGCCGCAGGTTATTGTTGCATTGGGGGACATTCTATATCCCTTATGTCAAGGAAAGCAGCTAAAATAAATAATCCAATGCATTCAGACAATTACATTTTGACGGGTTCAAACTACGCACCTCTCCCATATTCTGTTTAACTGAAGTTTCCTGTAAAATTCTATAGGCTAAATCCTGCTGTCTTCAAGCGATCATGCGCAGCAACGTTTTGACGAAAGATTTTTGCGGTCTTTGCACTGGCAATGGGCAAATCGATTGGAAATCCTGATCCAATGCTGCCTCTGCTATAATTCTTCGTACATCAGAAAATGCAAATCCAGATCGGCCGCGGATCTTAAATTTTCGATCTGGTGCGCATTGTAATCGATCTGCATAAATCCAAGTCAATGTTGTTGCCATCATGCAGAAGTTGAGGTGATTGAGCACGGCATCGGCATTTCGTGTCTGTGATTTTGAACTACCAATCTCCTGCTTGATTTCTTTGAAGC
>CBDUVK010000264.1:0-4323 GCA_965370645.1 uncultured bacterium | reverse complement strand
TGAAATAAACCATAAAGGGTTGCCAGAGTAATATACCGGGCATCAACCTCAAAAAAATCTCGCAGATGTCGCCGGCCGTCGCTCCTGCCAAATCCATCCGTTCCCAGAGAGATTAATCGTCCCGGAATCCATTTGGAAATAGATTCCGGCATAGCCTTAACATAATCCGATGCTGCCACAAAAATCCCGGAGGCACCCTGAAGAGCTTGCGATACAAATGGTACTTTAGCAGGTTTGTCAGGATGAAGCATGTTCCAACGGTCCGCCAGTATTGCATCATAGTGTAGTTCCTTATAGCTGGTGATGCTCCAGATATCTACCGCGACCTGATATTTCTCTTCCAGCATATTTTTCGCTTCGATCACCTTATTCAGAATAGCACCACTTCCAAATAAGTTTGCTGAAAATTTTGCTTTCTTCAGGGTGGATGAACTAAATTTATAAATTCCCTTAATAATTCCCTCTTTTACCCCTTTGGGCATGGGAGGTTGTGCATAGAATTCGTTCATAATGGTGATGTAATAAAACAGGCTCTCCTGATCTACATACATTCTCTTAATTCCATCCTGGATTATCACCGCCAATTCGTAGGCAAATGCAGGATCGTAAGCTTTCACAGTTGGAAAAGGATAAGCAATGAGATGGCTGTGTCCATCCTGATGCTGCAGACCTTCCCCGGCGAGGGTAGTTCGACCTGAAGTTCCACCTATCAAGAATCCTCTGGCCCGCATATCAGAAGCAGCCCAGATGAGATCACCAATCCGCTGAAAGCCAAACATAGAATAGTACACAAAGAAAGGAATGGTATTCACGCCATGAGTTGAGTAGGCCGTACCGGCAGCGATAAATGAAGACATCGCACCCGCTTCGGTAATTCCTTCCTCCAGAATCTGACCATTTTTAACCTCTTTATAGTATAAAAGACTTTCTTTATCAACCGGTTCATATAACTGTCCTACGTGAGAATAAATTCCAACCTGCCGGAAAAGCGATTCCATCCCAAAAGTCCGGGCTTCATCAGGAATAATCGGAACGATAAGTTGGCCAATTTCCTTATCACGTAACAACTTCGTCAAAATGCGGCCGAAAACCATGGTTGTGGCCACCTCGCGATCTTCAGCTCCTTTGTAAAATTCTTTAAAGATCTCTTCGGAAAGCGGTTTGATTGGTTTGTTCTTTTCCCTGCGGGTGGGAACGTAACCTCCCAGGATTTTTCGTCTTTCCTGGAGATATTTCATTTCCGCACTGTCTTCATCAGGTTTGTAGAAGGGGATAGTATCCACATCTTCATCCGAAATGGGAATTCCGAAGCGAGATCGGAATTCACGCAGTTCCTGTTCATTCAGTTTTTTCTGTTGATGGGTGACATTTTTTCCCTCTCCGGCTTCACCCAATCCATAACCTTTCACAGTACGGGCCAGGATAACTGTCGGAGAGCCTTTATGATCGAACGCAGCCTGGTAAGCAGCATATACTTTTTGCGGGTCATGTCCTCCAAGGCGCAGTTTGCTCAGCTGGTCATCTGAAAGATGCTCCACCATTTTTAACAAACGGGGATCGGTGCCGAAGAAATGTTCCCTGATATAGTCACCACCCCGGACGATGTAGTTCTGGTAATCACCATCCACCGCCTCTCCCATTCTCTTCACCAGTAATCCTTCCTTATCATGCGCTATCAGATCATCCCAATCCGAACCCCATATCACCTTGATGACATTCCAGCCAGCCCCACGGAAAACTGTTTCCAGTTCCTGTATAATCTTTCCATTTCCGCGAACCGGACCATCAAGACGTTGAAGGTTACAGTTTATAACAAAAACCAGATTATCCAGTTTTGCCCTGGCGCCCAAAGAAATAGCACCCAATGCTTCAGGTTCATCCGATTCACCATCTCCCAGGAATGCCCACACCTTGGCATCGTCATGAGGTTTTAGACCCCGATCTTCCAAATAACGGTTGAATCGTGCCTGATAGATTGCCATGATCGGCCCAAGCCCCATGGATACTGTTGCCACTTGCCAAAAATTCGGTAGTAACCAGGGATGGGGATAAGAGGGCAAGCCGCCTTCGGGATGGACTTCATGACGAAAGTTTTTTAGTTGATCTACAGAGAGGCGCCCTTCCAGATAAGCCCGGGCATAGTTTCCCGGGGAGGCATGGCCCTGAAAATATACCAGATCACCACTAAATCCCTTTGAGGGTGCCCGGAAAAAATGATTGTATCCAACCTCATAGAGGGTGGCGATGGATGCATATGTGGAAATATGTCCCCCAATACCATTTTCCACCCGGTTTGCCCGTACCACCATTGCCATGGCATTCCAGCGAATAATACTTTTTATTCGCCGTTCAATTTCCCTGCTTCCGGGAAATTTTAGCTGCTCTGCTGCCGGAATAGAATTGATGTAAGGTGTATTGGCAGTAAAGGGTAACCTGATGCCCTCCTCATGAATCCGCATTTGCAATTCCCGCATCAAGCGACTGACGCGCTCCTTGCCCCCATTCTGAATGACATAATCAAGAGATTCCAACCATTCCTGAATCTCGATTTCTTCTTCAGTCAGGGTGTCTGTTTTTTTTCTGTAAATCTCATCACTCATGAATATACTTCCTATGAATATTAAATACGTTTAATCTGAGAATATTTTTATAAAATCTTATTATTTAAGCAATTAATTAATCTGTCATTTCGAGCGGAGTCTGCCAGCTGGTGGACGGAGCCGAGAAATCTCCCTTATATACAAGATTCCTCCACTTTGCTCTCACGGCACACTGTGAGAGCTTCGGTCGGAATGACTGCTTGAAAATAAACAATAGAAGTGAAATCAATAATCACAAATTTTAACATCAACTAAAAAAATCATATATGAATCGCTTCCCCGTTCGCATCCCCGGCAGCTTCCATAACGGCTTCACTCAGTGTCGGATGGGCATGCATGGTATGTTGTATTTCATATACCGTTGTTTCCAGAGTTTTCGCTATACCAAGTTCCGCAATCATTTCAGTTGCTTCACTACCCATAATATGAGCACCGAGAAGTTCGCCATATTTGGCATCAAAAATCAATTTTACCAATCCATCAATTTCCCCAATGGCCCGGGCTTTACCGCTTGCACGAAAGGGAAATCTGCCAATCTTCAGCTCAAATCCTTTTTCCCTGGCCTGTGCCTCAGTCAAACCGATACTTGCTACCTGTGGCTGGCAGTAGGTACACCCCGGCACTGCGCCATAATCAAGGGGATGTGGATTTGCACCCAAAAGATGATCCACTGCGATAATACCCTCGTGGGATGCGACGTGGGCTAACCAGGGAGCGCCTATGACATCACCGATTGCATAGATGTTGGGCACCCTGGTTTGATAATACTCGTTCACCATAATGGCATTTTTTTCAACTTCTATCTTTAATTTTTCAAGTCCAATATTTTCTACATTGCCCTGCACACCGATGGCCACCAGAGCCATATCTCCTACCAGTTCAGTTTTCTTTTCACCTTTCATTAAGCTTAACTTAACACCCTTGGAAGTTTTCTGGAGTTTTTCCACCCGGGTACCGGTATATAGTTTAATCCCCTGTTTTTTAAATGATCTTTCCAACTGAGTAGAAATTTCATCATCCTCGATGGGAAGGATGTGGGGCAACATTTCAATCAAATGGACCTCAGTAGCGAATGCATTATAAAAATAAGCGAATTCAACACCTATTGCGCCGGCGCCTATGATAACCAATTTTTTTGGTTGGGTGCTGAGGGACATGGCTTCCTTATAAGTAATAATTTTCTTACCATCGAAATCAACGCCCGGAAAGCTGCGTGCCCTCCCTCCGGTTGCCACAATGATATTTTTGCCGGTTATCTTTTTCCTGGATTTCCCGGCTTTATCTGTCAGGAGAACAGTGTGTTCATCCTCGAGCTGAGCGTTCCCTTCAATATGGTCAATCTTATTCTTCTTGAAGAGATAATCCACACCTTTGGAATTAATTTCCGCCACCTCCCGGCTTCTTTGAATAATCTTCTTAAAATTGTAGCTGAGTCCGGTCACTTTGAATCCAAATTCTTCTGCACGTCCAAAATCGTGCATCATGGCTGCGTTTTTTAAAAGCGCCTTGGATGGGATGCAACCCCAGTTCAGGCAGATTCCGCCCAGGGCATCACGCTCAATCACCCCGGTTTTGAGACCTTTCTGACTCGCCCTAATTGCTGCGACATACCCACCGGGGCCAGCGCCCACCACCAGGAGATCGTAATCAAATGATGCTGATTTCATGGTAATTTTTCCTTTTATCGTTTTAGTCTATTTGTCTATTCAATTTTTTTTACAAC
>CBDUVK010000263.1:0-4327 GCA_965370645.1 uncultured bacterium | reverse complement strand
GCCTGTTTAATTCATTAAATTTTACCACAAAGACTCGAAGACACTAAGAAGTACAGAAATTAGAAGATTTAAAAAAAAGTTGAAATTTAATTTATTCAAAAACAAATATTCCTTTTAAGCCATTAATTATTATAACTTTGTGTCTTAGTGCCTTGGTGGTTGTGAATTTTTCAGGATAGTTACCAAATTTCCCAGCTATTCTGATGATGTTCACCTTTCTTTAGAATGTTTGACCGATATTCAGGTGGAATTCCCAGCTTTTCTTTTCATCCTGGATTGGTCTGGCCAGATCTATCCGTAAAGGACCAATCGGGGTATCCACCCCAAATCCAAAACCTGCTGCATAGCGAAGTTCATCCAGTGGATAGGTTCCGCTTTCTAACCAGACGTTACCAAAATCCAGAAAAGTGACCCCGGCAAATCTGGACCAGAGCGGGAAACGTAACTCGACGCTACCTTCCAAAAGACTATTTCCCCCGACCGGATCACCAAAGGGGCTCTTGGGACCCAGTTCCTGGCGGCGCCACCCTCTTACTGAGCCATCACCGCCGGCATAAAATCGTTCTTCGACAGGTACGAATTCCAGTTCATCGTGTGAATTGATCAGGCCAATCTTGATGCGATAAGCAACGATGACTACGGACTGGCGCTGGTAATGACGCGCATCCAGCAGGTACCTGACAAAGGGAAAGTCGGCCTGAGTTGGATAACCGTTAAATTTGGTGGAAACTAAAATAAAAAAGCCGCGATCCGGTGCAAATAGTGGCTGAGAATTATCCCAGGTCAGAGCGATTATGGGGCCTGCTTTATCATAGAGATCATCAATGTCCAACTCGGATAATTGATCGGGTTCGATACTACTGGTATCCTGAGTAACAATTTCCCGGATAAAGGAAAGGGAACTTCTCAGGTATTGGGATATCTGATAGAGAAGTGATATACGAGCGCCGATTCTGGAGACACTATAGCCCGGTTCAGTCTCCTTTCTGATATATGGATTCAGGGTCAACGCTGTTTTATGAGAGAAAAACAGCGGTTCAATAAATCTCAGATCGATATTGTACGGTTCCAAACCGGAATGTTTCAGCAGTATTTCCAGGCGCCTGGCGCCACCAAAAATACCAATGCGGCGCCCCTGCGTGAAGGTTCTAAAGCGGTCCTCACGCCCGTATCCTACCCCAACTTTGCCGGTCCAGCGTGGTGCTTCGGTAATTGCAATTCGCACCGGGATGATATTGTTTTGATCAGCAGAAAATTGTGCTTTAACCACTGCCACCTGAAAAAGACCTAATGAGAACAGTCTACGCTGGGTTTCGTCCAAAAGCTTCTGGTTGAACCGCTCTTCTTTTTTAAAAGTAATCTGCTTCCTGATAAATTCAGTACTGGTATGGATATTACCGATAATTTTAATATCACCGAAAGTGCAAAGTGGGCCGGCTGTAATATTCCAAATTATATCCGTTTTGGTTCGTTCAATGTCAACACTGAGTTTGAAATCAACATCAACGTAGGGGTAGCCTGCGTTATTGAATCCCTGCAAGAGGGTGTTTCTATCCTTAGCTAAATCTGCATCCCTGAACCGTTTACCCGGTTTTAATTGCAAACTTTTCTGAAGATTATCAAATATATTCTTTATTTGAGAGCGATCAGTTTTCAGTTCGAGAAATTGCGGTTGGACATCTTTTACCGAAATCGGTGGACCTTCCTCAATAGTGATGTGAATATTGACAGCCTGTTTTTCTTGATCAATTTCCAGGGCCGGAGCGGGAATCTTAACCTGTAGGAATCCTTCAGTCTGATAGAAGACGGTTAAATTTTGGATATCACCCCGGAGCAGCTCCTGACTGAACTGCACTGGGTCCTTGCGCAGCAGATTGCGCTTGATGAAGCCTGTCCCATGAAGTGCCATTTGCTGCTGCAGTTCATCTGGAGAAAAGTGCTGGTTTCCTGAGAATGTAAATGAATGGATAGTGTAGTTTTCCTGGGCAGTGAGTGAGGAGATTTGCATGCCTATCAGGATGATGGGCATGAGTACAAACACTCTGAAAAAAGATATCCATGAGTAGCGACGAGAAATCATTTGGCTAATTTATCGAAAAAAGCGGGGAGATCAAAATTGAAGATTGAAAGGTAGGTATGAATAAATAGGTCGTAACGAGAGGAAAAAACAGAATAGAGTTACACGGAGTTATTGCAATCAGTTCAGGACAAGGGCCACTAGATTATCAGAAAAGCCTGTGATATCCAGATATTGTTAATGAATCAAAAATTCCATCTTTTACCGGAAGATGTGGAATTCAAGGAAGAATCTCAGGACAAGGTAGTGGATCGTGCAACTAAGATCGTGGATATGCTGATAAAAGTTTTGGGTCAGATGAATCTTGGTGGTGAGGAACGGAAAGCGGATATACTTGCCAAGATTGGATTGGTACTGGAAAAGGAATTGGCTGATTATGAATTGGATTTTCAAGAAATGAAGGACATTACTCCGGAAGAAATTGAACAGGCAAAACAGGCAAAAATGGAACAGGAAATGGCTAAGTTTGCCTTATCTCAACCACAGTTACCGGCTAAGGAGAAAAAATGACTCAGGAACAGGAAAGCATCATTCGAGACATAGTGGGATTGGTGAAGAAACTGAACGATGGTTATCTACCTGAGAATTTTGATTTCCGATTAGAAGTGAGAAGTAAGCGTTTCAATCAAATGAGGATAACAGATGTGGGAGAGGAAAAGAATTTGATTAAGAAATTTCGTTTAAAGATATAGTTACCAGAGCTCCCTGCACCCGAAAAGCCCTGCCACTTTGGAAGGTGGTGGGGCTTTTTGATTTGTGAAATGAAGTGATTATCCTTGACAATTTAAAATTTTTTTGTTAGTATTAAACAACTAATGTTTTTTCTATAAAATATGTTTATCGATAGTGGAATGCTGGCTTGATTTACGTTTTTTTCTATTGTGATAATTGAGGCGAATATTCCAATAGAGTTTGGTAATGTGATTTTGTAATTGATTACAGATGGGAATCTGTAATATTAAATTAATTAAATCACAAAGGTTTTGGTTCAATGGGAAACACCAGGATCAGCAGGCAGTTACAAGATGAACTTGATGTCGATATTTGTCTTCTCGCCAATACCTATTTTGTTCACAATTCTCCCCCTCAAGATAATTTTTTGTATTCAGAGACTATTTATTTAGATTGGAGATTATATGTTTTCTGCTCCATTTTATAGATTCGTATATTCTCTTTATTTGCTTTTTCTTTGTTCTATGTTCTTGATTTCCTGTGAAAAAAAAACAACTCCAATTGATAATATATTCATAATTTCAGCAAATCCAGCACAGTGGTATGCAGAACCTACCTGGTCACCAGATAGTATTTGGATTGCATTCACATTTTATAAAACCTTTCCAGAATCTATTTGCTTCATTCAATCCGATGGAACCGAGTTTCACCGTATAACCAGAGGTAGCAATCCTGATTTTTCTCCTGATGGTGAAAATTTAGCTTTAAATGTTGGTGATCAGATCTATGTTTATAATTTGCTTTCCAATCAACTCGATAAGATAACGCACTATAGATCAAATTTTTATCCAGATTGGTCACCAGATGGAAAAAGAATTGCTTATGATTCAAATTACAAAGATTCCCTTGGTGCAAATGTAATTTGGCTTATGGATATGGATGGAAATAACAAAAAGGATATTAGTATTCATGGAGTTGGAGAATGGAGACAACCCGATTGGTTTAATAATTTTCATATTCTTCACATAAGATATGTGGGACATGGTGCACCAGATATTTTTTATATGGATTCTACAGGTACCAGTCCCTTCAGATTGACTAATGAAGGTTATAATACCTATCCTAAAATTTCCCCCGACGGAAATAAAATTATATGGCAAAGAACTGATCAGGGGAAAATTAATATTTATATAATGAATTCTGATGGAAGTGGAAAATACCTTCTTATCCATGGGGGTAAAGAGGCAGCTTGGTCACCGGATGGATCGAAGATTGTATACTGGAAAGAAGGAATATATACGCCTGGAGAGCCTTGGGATAAAAACGATCCAAAAGTACGAGGTAGTTTATGGGTGTATGATTTAATTACTCAAAGTTCTAAACAGATACACCCATAACATGAATTATTAATTTAGAAAATTAGTTAAAAGGGGTGATGATTATGTTGTGACTAATAAAATAAAAACCACTGCTGTGATGACGCACAGCAGTGGTGTAGTACACAAACAAAATGAACCATCTTGTAAGCTAATGTTTATTAGCGAAGGGCCTTTTTCCTGTTTTCCTCGATTTTTGAAA